>SKMT01000063.1 GCA_007120915.1 Myxococcales bacterium
ACCCCGCAGGTCACAGACGACGAAGAGAAGGAAGAGCCCGAGGGCGACGACGGCGAAGACGAACACGAACCGGATGACGTCGATGAGGACGTGGGGCCGTGAGTCGTGAGGTCGTGGGGTCGTGAGGTCGTGAGGTCGTGAGGTTGCGCGCCCAGCACCCAGAGCCCAACCTACGACTGCTGGATGTGCTGAATCGCTTCGAGTTGCCGGCGCATCTTGCGGTTCGACGGCTCCAACTCCACCACCCGTTTTAGTTTGTCTATCGCCTCCGATTTGTCCTCGCGCATCGTCAGCGTGTCGACCTGCTCCTTGTACATCCTCAGCGTGCTGTCGAGGCTGAAACTGTCGACCTGGCTGCGTCGGTATTGCTGACGTGACTCGGCGTTCTTCAAGGTTGCATAGGCTTTGCTGACAGCGCGGCGAATCTCGGCGATTTCGTCGTGCAACTGCCGCTGTACCATCGCCGGCACGTCTAGTTGGCGCTGAATCTGCTGGTACGCATCGGCTATCTCCTCGCCGTAGGCCGACCAGTGCACGCCGAGTACTTCGAAGTGATCGGCGCCCTGGATTTGAGCATGCAGCAACATAATTTCCCTGTGTTCCGGCGACTCCTCGAAGCTCTCTACGTAGTCCTTCAATTCCACTGCTGCACGGCGCAGTCTAAGCGGAGGGCGGCTGTCGAGCAGATACAGGCGCGCCTGATCGGCCTCTATCTCCCACAGTTGCTCCAGATCCTCGACCAGCCTCGCCTCGATCGCCTCTAGAAGATTCTCCAGCGTCATACATCCCATATCGACCAGCGCATCCTGCACCGGGATCTCGTGAATCGAAGCGAGTACTTCTGCCCGCTCTACCTCTTCGTCGGTGACGGTGCCTCGTTCGACCAGCTTATCGAGCAACAACTGCTGATTGTCGTCCAACGGATCGCGGCGCACATCGATGAGCCGTCCGAAGTGCAACAGATACTGTACGGTCACGTCCCCCGGTTGCTGAAGTTCGAGCACTGAGTAGTCCTCCAACTCGGCGAGCTCTTCGATGATGTCGTCGACGTCGATTTCGTCGAGCTTCCAGACACGCTCCGCTTGCCGGGGGCGGTCGACCAGCCGGTCCACTGCTGGAACACCGGTCTGTTCCTGGGGCTTTTTTGCAGGCTGTTCAGACCTTATCGGCTCTCGAGGCGACGCAGCCGCCGGGGTTGCATCGATCGCCTCATCGGTGACCACCGCCAGCTTCTCAAGCTGCTTGCGCCGCTGCGCTTTGACGGGAAAAATCTGAAACGCCATCCCTTCGTGTCCCTGATGCACCGCTCTGCCCTTTAGAGCCACCTCTTCGCTGGTACCGTCGACGGTCACCGAAATCTCCAACTCGTCCATCAGCGGCGGCGCCGGATCTACCTTTACGCTCAACCCCCGCTTCTCGAGAAGATCTCCCAGCGCCCGGCGCAATCTGGCCCCACTTGGATAATTCAACATCAACCGGGGTGGATCCGATGGGGTGAATATCGCCTCCGGGCCTCGACTCACCCCCTCGCGAAGCCGCCTCTCCACATGACGTTGAACATCGAGCGCCGAACGTCGATGCCGCAGCTCGGGTCGGGTGTCGAGTTCATACAGCTCGGCGCGTTGCGCATCGAGATCCCAGAGCTGATCCAGTTGCTCGACCAGCCGGGTCTTGATCGCCGCGTGCAGCTCTTCAAGCGAAATTGCCCCCATATCGACCAGCGCATCCTGAATCGGAATCTGGTAAATCGACGCCAACTCTCGGGCGCGTTCTCGGTCCTGTTCATCGATGTGCCCCATCGAGACCAACCGATCGACCAGCGCCTCCCGGTCCCCCCCCGGACGGCACGAGCGCACGTCGATCAACCGCCCACAGTACAGCACATACTGGATGATTCCGTCGTCGCCACCGGACAACTCGAGGAGGCAATACCCGTCAATATCGGCAGCGCTTCGCAACAGATCCGCCACCTCCTTTTGGGCAAACTCCCAGACATCCAGGGTTTCACCTCTCTGCTCGATGAGCCGATAAACCACCGGCTCTGCCTCCTTTTCGTCATCGCTGGCCTCGGACTCAATGCTGGGAGACGATCCGGCACCAGATTCCATCGCATCGATCAATCCCACCAATTCCTCACGATCTGCATCGCCGGAGCCGACCACTTCCAGGGCAACTTTTTCGCCATCATAGTGTACCGCCCGCCCCTCCAGTCGAACCTCTTTGTCGACCTGGTCCCCCGTAACGACCATTTCCAGCCGCTCCATCAGAGGCGGCGGCTCGTCGATGTCGACCATCAACCCCTTAACCCCGGTGAACTGATCCAGATCCAGCCGCAGCGCGATTGAATTGGTATACGACAGCACCAGTGTTGGCACTCCCTGCCGCTGTTCGTAATGCACATCAAATCGGCACTGCGAAGGGTCGAGTTCAACCAACATCTGCCACAACAGACGCGAGACCCGTTCGCTGCCCACGAACTCCACCCCCTGGTCGACTAATCGCCTCAGCTCGTTGACAAATGCTTCCCACCCGCCGGATTTATTGTTGCCCATCACCATCTCCGTCGATCGTGGATATCTCGACAGGTGTGCAATGCCCGTCGACCAGGTTGATCACAGTAGTTTACAACTACCACGACCGACAGGGAGATGGAAAATGTTTCTGGGTGGTCGGTGGTCGGTGGTGGGTGGTTGGTGCTTGACGGGCTAGACCGGATGCGGGGGCTTTGTTAAACAGGCGACGAACCGTAGGTGAGGAACTGTCGCGCCCAGGAGAGACGATGTTTAGCAAAGTTCTGGTGGCCAATCGGGGGGAGATTGCCGTGCGCGTGATGCGCAGTCTCAAGGAGATGGATATCGAGACGGTGGCGGTGTTTTCGGAGGCCGACCGCAGTGCGCTTCATGTGCGCAAGGCCGACGAGGCGGTGTGTGTGGGCCCGGCGGCGAGCTCGGAGAGTTATCTTCGCATCGACAAGATCATCGAGGCTGCCCGAACAACCGGCGCCGAGGCGATTCACCCGGGCTACGGGTTTCTCAGCGAGAACGCGGAGTTCGCCAGAGCGCTCAATGAGACGGACATCACCTTCATCGGGCCGTCGCCATCGGCGATTGAGGCGATGGGTGAGAAGACGAGAGCCCGGGAGCTGATGGAGCAGGCCGGGGTGCCGCTGGTGCCGGGCACACCGGAGGCGATCGACGATGCGACGGTGGCGCTTGCGGAGGCCGAAAAGATGGGGTTTCCGGTGCTGATCAAGGCTGCTGCCGGAGGTGGCGGCAAGGGGATGCGCCGGGTGAACAGCGCCACGGAGTTCGCCAACGCCTTCGAGGCAGCACGCCGGGAGGCATCCGGCGCGTTCGGGAATGCCGACGTGTATGTCGAGAAGTTTCTGGTCAACCCCAAGCACGTCGAAATCCAGATTCTGGCCGACCGCGAGGGCAACACGATCCATCTGTTCGAGCGTGACTGCTCGGTGCAGAGGCGCCACCAGAAGATCATCGAGGAGACCCCCTGTGCCACGCTGTCCGAAGAGACGCGCCAGAAGATGGGCCAGGTGGCGGTGCAGGCCGCCGAGGCGGTGGACTACGAAGGGGCGGGCACCGTGGAGTTTCTGCTCGACGCAGAGGGCAATTTCTATTTTCTGGAGATGAACACCCGCCTTCAGGTCGAGCACCCGATCACGGAGATGATTACCGGGATTGACCTTGTGAAATGGCAGGTGGGCATCGCCGCCGGGGAGACGTTGAGCCTCCAGCAGGAGGATGTGCCCCGAAACGGCGCGGCGATGGAGTGTCGGATCTACGCCGAGGACCCGGAAAACGAGTTTCGCCCCTCCCCGGGGCTGGTCTCACGAATCGAGGCGCCGGCGGGGCCGGGAGTTCGCGATGACGCCGGGACGTACTCCGGGGCAGAAGTGCCCCTGGAGTACGACCCGATGGTCTCGAAGCTGGTCACCTGGGGCGAAGACCGCACCGAGGCGCTGTGGCGGATGAAGAGGGCGCTTCGAGAGTATGTGGTCACCGGGGTGAAGACGAACCTTCAGTTTCATCTGGAGGTGTTGGAGCACCCGGAGTTCGTCGACGGCAGCTACGACACCCAGTTTGTGCCGCGGATGATGGAAGAGCGCGGCGGGCCGGAGAAGTCGAACGGCGAGCTCGCCGAGCTGGCGGCGGTTGTCGCCGCGCACCGGCGCGCCGAAGAGCTGGCCCGGAAGGCGGGCAACCACAACAGCGGACCGAACAGCTCGTCGACGAGCCGATGGAAGTCGCTTGGGCGCTACCGCCAACTGAAGCGGTTTTGAGCTGTTGCCGGCCCCGTCGACGACCCAACGATCCACCGATGATGAACCAGGAGCAGAGCCGATGAGCAGAAGCCGCGAATACACCGTGTTCAACGGTGATGACGAACAGCGAAGCTGGGAAGTGGAAACGCTCGAAAACGGGCGCTACCGGGTGACCAAACCGGATGGCGAGACCATTGAGGTCGACGCCATCGCTCCCGACGACGACAGGCTGCACCTTCTGGTGGAGGGCAAGTCGGTGGATGCGGCGTTGTTTCGCCGGGATTCGACCTATCAGGTCCAGATCGACGAACAGCGCCACGATATCGAGGTGCTCAATGAACGGGAGCTGCGGATGCGCGCGGCCGAAGCGGTCACCGCCGGTGGTGGGAGCCCACAGCTTGTCAGTCCCATGGCGGGGTTGGTGGTGAAGGTAGATGCCGAAGTCGGTCAGACCGTCGAGGCCGGCGACCGGATCGTGGTGGTGGAGGCGATGAAGATGGAAAACGACCTGGAGGCGCATCGAAGCGGGGTGATCGAAGAGATTCCGGTTCAAGCGGGGGATTCGGTGGAGATCGATGATGTGCTCGCCGTGATTGGAGAGCCCGACGATGAGTGACGACGACAGATTCTGGGAAGAGCTCGAAGAGGCGCGGCGTCAATGGCGCGAAGAGAAGCTGAAGCCACTGCTGGAGCGGTTCGGGCTTCGCCGCGACAGCTTCGAGTTGTCCGACGGCGCCGAGTTGCAGTCGCTGTACGACCCGCTGGACCGGCGCGATCAGGACTACCTCGACGAGATCGGCTATCCCGGGGAGTACCCCTACACCCGCGGGGTGTATCCGACGATGCACCGCGGCAGGCTGTGGACGATGCGCCAGTACGCCGGTTTCGGCACGGCGCGCCAGTCCAACGAGCGGTATCACTACCTGCTCGAACAGGGCACCTCGGGGCTGAGTGTGGCCTTCGATCTGCCCACGCAGATGGGCTACGACTCCGACGCGGGGCGGGTTGCCGGGGAGGTCGGCAAGGTGGGCGTGGCCATCGACTCCATCGAGGATATGCAGATATTGCTCGACGGGCTGCCCCTCGGCGAGATCTCGACGTCGATGACCATCAACTCCACGGCAGCGATTTTGTTGGCGCTGTACATCGCGGTGGCCGACGAGCGCGGAATCGACCGAAGCGAGTTGCGCGGCACCATCCAGAACGACGTGCTCAAGGAGTACATCGCCCGGGGCACCTACATCTATCCGCCCCGCGACAGCATGCGGATCATCACCGACATCTTCGAGTTCTGTCAGAAGGAGGTGCCCAACTGGAACACGGTCAGCATCTCCGGGTACCACATCCGGGAGGCGGGCAGCACGGCGGTGCAGGAGGTGGGATTCACCCTGGCCAATGGCATCGCCTACGTAGAACGGGCGCTTGAGGCGGGGCTGGATGTCGACAGCTTTGCAGGTCGACTCTCCTTTTTCTTCAACGTGCACAACAACTTCCTTGAGGAAGTCGCCAAGTTTCGGGCAGCCCGCCGGCTGTGGGCCAGGATCATGAAGGAGCGGTTCGGGGCCGAAAACCCGAAGTCGATGCGGCTGAGGTTTCACAGCCAGACCGCCGGGTCGACGCTAACCGCCCAGCAGCCCCAGGTGAACATCGTGCGGGTGGCGATGCAGGCGCTGGCGGCGGTGTTGGGCGGGACCCAGTCGCTTCACACCAACTCCTGGGACGAGGCGTTGAGCCTGCCCAGCGAGGACTCGGCACGACTGGCGCTTCGCACCCAGCAGGTCATCGCTTATGAGACGGGCGTGGCCGACGTGGTCGACCCGCTGGCGGGAAGCTACGCCGTGGAGTCGCTGACCGACCACATCGAAGAGGGGGCGACCGATTACATCCGCCGGCTCGACGACATGGGCGGGGCCGTCGCCGGGATCGAGGCCGGGTTTCAGCAATCGGAGATCCAGGAGGCGGCCTATCAGGCTCAGCTCGCCCAGGAGCAGGGCGACCAGGTGATCGTGGGGGTCAATCGGTTTGAGCAGTCCGATGAGAAACCGCCGGTGGACCTGCACAAGGTGGACGACCGGGTGGAGAGCGAGCAGGTCGAGCGGTTGCGTCGATTCAAGGCCGAACGCGACGACGATGAGGTCGCCACTGCCAGGCGTCGGCTGCTTCAGGCCGCCGGCGGCGACGACAACCTGATGCCCTACATCGTTGATGCGGTCAAAAAGAAGGTCACCCTCGGCGAAATCTCGAACACCCTGCGCGAAGAGTTCGGGGAATACACCGAGAACGTGGTGCTTTAAACTCCCCCCGCCCGCCCGGGCACCCCATAGACATTCGTATCGTTTTTTTGACCCCCTCGAGGCAACCGTAAGTATGAGCGAGAACATCAACGGCGTACGAATTCTTCGACCTCACTTCGAAAAAGCACTGATTGTCGATCAGCCTCACCCCGATCTGGACCGGTATCTCGCGGAGCTGGGTATTCGCGCCGAGCGGGTGAGCTCGGACGTCTCCGATCGGCGAGCCGAAGTATTATCGCGGCTCACGGAGGGAGGCCATGATTTGCTGTTTAAACGAAGCAGTTTCGAGGTGGACGAAGAGGTGTTGGAGGCGTCGCCGAATCTGGCGGCGGTGATGCTGTGTTGCATCGGCGATGATTCGGTCGACAAGCCTGCCTGTGCTCGCCAGGGAGTTCTGGTGATGAACGATCCGATCAGCAATGGCCGATCGGTGGTGGAGATGGTGCTCGGGGAGATGATCTGTCTGGCCAGGCGGGTGTTCGAAGCCGATCGGGCCGGCAACCGCCACGAATGGACCAAGCACAGCCGGGGGCGCTATGAGCTGAAGGGAAAACATCTATCCGTGATCGGGCTGGGCAACATCGGCAAGCAGGTCGCCCAGGTCGCCGAGGCGTTCGGGCTGCGGATCCACTTCTATGACAAACGGGAGGTGGCCCGGGAGGTCGGCGAGGCTTTGGGCTGGCATAGCTGCAACAGCATCGCCGAGGCGTTTCGGGTCGCCGACGTGGTCACTGTGCATGTGTCGGCCGAAGATCCCCGGGGCAATCCGAACCGGGGGATGTTCAAATACGAACACTTCGCTCAGATGGCGGCGGACCGTCCCGACGGAACGCCCCGTATCTTCATGAACGCCGCCCGGGGGTTTTTGTTCGACCCCGAAGATCTGAAGCACGCGGTCAGCGAGGGGCATGTCGACCGGGCGGCGGTGGACGTGTATCCCGACGAGCCGGAATCACAGGGCGATGACTGGGCCAACCCCTATGCGGACTGTGAGCGGATCGTGACCACTCCGCATATCGGGGCGGCCACCGAGGAGGCTCAGCCTCGCATCGCTCAGTACGTGGCGAACACAACCCGGTTGTTCAACAGCTACGGTACGGTCCGATCCTGTGTGTTCAGCCCCGGACAGCCGATTGGAGTAGAGGCCGACAGTGCCCCCACGGTTCTGACGGTGGTCCACAGCGATCAGCGAGGCACGAAAAAAGCGGTAGATGACGCGATCTTCGAGGCTGGATTAGACAACCTGGAGTCGGCGCACCGCGACTTCCCGGAGTATGGGTTTGCCTATGACGTCAACGCCATCGATCAGCCGCTGAACCGCGCCCAGCTAAAAACGCTGGTGCAGCGCGCCACGGAGTTGACCGGCGACGAACACGCCATCCGGGCGGTACGCCAGATCCCGGTGCCCGATAACTGAGCGACTACCGACCACCGACCACCAACCACCTAACACCCACCACCGAACGTCCTACACCGTGCTGAATTGTTCGACGAAGGTGCCGGCGACCATAAACAGCAGCATGCCGATGACGCCGACGACCACGGCGAGACGCAGCACATACAACAGCGTCCGGCGATTGACCTCGAAGCTCTCTTCGGCTTTCTCCTCGTAGCGGTCGGCCAGTTCTTCGAGTCGCTCCTCGAGATGCCCCGATTCTTCGCCGACATCGACAAAGTCGATGGAGTCGCGGGGCAGGGCCTCGATGTGTTGGAGAGCCGTGGCCAGTGTCTTGCCGTCCTCAATGGCGCTCTTGGCATGGGGCAGCGCAGCCTCGATGGAGGGATTGTTCGAGGCGTCGGCCGCCAGATCCAGCCCCTGGAGTACGGTCAGCCCGCTGGAGAGCGACTTGCGTACGTAGCGGAAAAACAGGGCGATGGAGTGGGTGCGCCCGGGACGGTTGAACATCGCCAGGGGCAACCGCAGCCAGAGCCGATGCAGCGTGTCTCTCAGCGGCATATCGACAGGCAACTTCAAGAATACGAACGAGCAGAAGCCGACGGTCAACGCAAACAGGGCCACTTCGATGGCCGCCTGAGTGGCGAGGGGCTTTAAATGTTCGGCGGCGTCCATAGTTTCGAGAAACGAATTCAGGTCGCCGGTGACGATGTTTCGGGCGACCAGAAAGCCCAGCGCAATCAGGATGAAGGGTTCGACGAGACCGTAGACGAACTTTTTTCGCCGTTCGTGACGTTTGGAGTAGTGTGAGGCGAGGTCCTGGAAGGTCGACGGCAGCGTGCCCTGGCGTTCGGCAACCAGAATCAGATTGCGTGCTGTCGGATCGAGCACGCCGAATCGGGCGAATGCTTCGCCGAGTCGGTTGCCGTCGTCCTGCAGCGCCTGACGCAGTCGGGTGACGACGTGATCGTCGAAGTTCTGGCGTTCGAGCATGTCGAGGATGCGGGTGTAGCCCATCCCGCTGTCGAGTCCGTCGGCGAACAAAGAGCAGAATGCCGCGGCGCGCTCGTCGGTTAAATAGGTCGACTCCTCGCGGACAATCGGGTCCCGATCGTCGTGGTGTTGATGGTTCATCGGACGGTGGCCCGGTTGAGGAAAGAAGTACCGTTTTACATCACCGGTGTACAACAACTACCAGTGAACCGAATACTACCGGATTGACTCCGTATCCCGAAGCTGACCCCCCAACCCCAAGGAGAGAGACATGGCGCTTGATCAGGAGAAGATGAGAGGATTGATGCAGGAGATCCTCCAGGATGAATTCATGGACCTGGATGTCGAAAGCTACAGCGTCGACGAGAAGTTCCAGGAACAG
>SKMT01000337.1 GCA_007120915.1 Myxococcales bacterium
GCGGGCCGCCCCCTGGGAGGGGGCAGGAGGCCTGATGGGATGGTTGTGGGTAGCGCGGTGTACCGTGGCGTTGGGGTGTGCGGTGCGTCCCCGACGTGACAACGAGCCAAACTGACGTCCGGCCCTTGACAGCGTCGGGGAGATTGACTAGAGATTCCGGCGCAAGCGTTGGCTCCTTTTGAGAAGTAAGTGGGGCGTCGACGTGGCTCGGGAAGAAATCACGGGCTGCGGTCGTTGACCCCGGCGAGAGAGCCGACCAGGCCTGAGAAGACCTTGAGAGATCAGGAGAATTTTGGGTCCGGGTGACGGAGCGCAGGTGGCTTCGTCTCTACATTTCGCAGAACCAGCGAAAGTGGGCCCACAGGTGGTGTCCGCTTTTTTTATTGCTTGAAGCCGGTGCGTGTCGTGGGCAAGAGAAGGAGAAGTTCGAAAGGTAGTAAGGAGAGCCGGGGGCCCTCCAAGCCGTTGACCGGGGAGCTTCGGGAGAAGTTCCTGGGCTGGGCCGCCGAGGCCTGCGCCGTGCATGGGCTGGACCTCTACGAGGCCGAGGCCGTGGCACGGGGTAAGTGGATCCTGCGGGTGTTCGCCGATCGGGCGGGCGCCGAGGTGGGCGAAGGCATCAGCGTCAGCGAGTGCGCCGACGTGAGCCGCTACCTGGAGGCGATCCTCGACGCCGATGAGGACGTGCCGGAGCGCTATGTCCTGGAGGTGTCGAGCCCTGGGATCGAGCGAAAGATCAAGACGGTAGAGCAACTAGAGAAATCCCTGGGTCAGGACGTAGCGCTGACGCTCAGGGAGCCAAGAGACGGTAAGGATAAGGTGATCGGACGGCTGAAGGCCCACTCCGAAGGACTCCTGACCCTGGAAGTGTCCGGGGAAGAGATGGAGATTCCCTGGGATGAGGTAGCGAAGGCCCGATGGACGTTCGACTTTTCGTAAGAGAGCAGACGGATGAATCTCAACAGTGTCATCGATGAGGTAGGCAGAACCAAAGGCATCGACCGGTCCATTCTGGTCGAGACGTTGGAGGCTGCTATCCTGACAGCGGCGCGCCGGACCTACGGCGCACAGCGGGAGATCGAAGCGGAGTACAACGAAGAGACCGGCGAGGTCGAGCTCTTCCAGATCATCACGGTGACCGATGAGGTGGAGAACCCCTACCGGGAAGTCTCGGTGGAGGAGGTGCAGGAGGCGGGCTTTGACGCGTTCCCTGGCGAAGAGCTCCTGTTCAAGATCTTTTACCGAGAAGAAGATCGGGAGAAGGCCCAGGAGCAGGATGAGCGGTATGGGGTGCTGACGAAGCTGGATTCGCAGAACTCGACGTTCGGGCGGATCGCGGCGCAGACGGCCAAGCAGGTGATCATCCAGCGGGTGCGCGAGGCGGAGCGCGACATCATCTACGAGGAGTACAAGGACACCGTCGGTGACATGGTCATCGGGCGGGTTCGGCGCTTTGAGAAGGGCAATATCATCGTGGACCTGGGGCGAACGGACGCGATCTTGCCGCGCAACGAGCAGACCCCGCGCGAAAGTTATCGGCCCGGAGACCGGCTTCAATCGATGATCAAAGAGGTCAAACGCTCCAGTCGAGATCCGCAGGTTGTATTGACGCGGGCCGATCCGATGCTTTTGATCAAGTTGTTCGAGCAAGAGGTGCCGGAGATTCACGAAGGGGCGGTGCGAATTGTCGCCGTTGCCCGAGAGCCGGGAGTACGAAGCAAAGTGGCGGTGTACAGCCGCGACAGCGACGTCGATCCGGTGGGAGCCTGCGTAGGAATGCGGGGCTCCAGAGTGCAGGCTGTGGTCCAGGAGTTGCACGGCGAAAAGATCGATATTGTGCCGTACGTGGAAGATACGGCGCGGTTCGTCTGTAACGCCATCAGCCCCGCGGAGGTCAACAAGGTGCTGATCGACGAATCGAACATGACCATGGAGTTGATCGTACCGGACGACCAGTTGAGCCTGGCGATCGGGCGTGGAGGCCAGAACGTGCGTCTTGCGGCGCAGTTGACGGGCTGGAATCTGGACATCATCTCCGAGACGCGACTCGAAAACATGATGGAAGAGTCGCGGGAAAATCTGTTGGAGTTCGACGGGATCACCGAAGACATCGTCGATACACTGTTTCGGCTCGGCTACAACAAGCTGGAACATATGGCGCATGCTCCGCCGGAAGAACTGGCGCAGATCCCGGGGCTGGACAACGAGACGGCCGATATTGTTATTGAAGCCGCCGAAGATATTCTGGCGCGCCCGGCACCGGGTTCGCCGGAGGCGATGACCGAAGCAGACTACGAGCGAAAGGAGCTCGAAGAGGTGCGAGGCATCGGTACCAAGGTCGCCGCCAATCTGTATGACAGCGGCTACACCACGGTGGAGCACATCGTGTTCGAAGACGACCCCGAAACCCTGGCGGAAGCCGCCGGGCTGGGGCCGAACGTCAAGAAGGCGCAGCAGATTCTGTATGCCGCCGAGGAGCAGTACCGCGAAGAGCACGACCTGGTCGACGACGACGAGGGATTCGAAGAGCATCGAACAGAGTTCTTCGAGGCGCTGGAAGCCGCGGAAGCGGAAGCTGAAGAAGGCGAAGAGGCGGAAGCAGCCGAAGGCGAACAAGAAGAGGAAGCCGAAGCCGAAGAGGCGGAAGCGGCCGAAGGTGAAGAAGCCGAAGAGGCGGAAGCAGCCGAAGAGGCAGAAGAAGCCGAAGAGGCAGAAGAAGCCGAAGAGGCAGAAGAAGCCGAAGAGGCAGAAGAAGCCGAAGAGGCGGAAGCAGCCGAAGAGGCGGAAGCAGCCGAAGGCGAACAAGAAGAGGAAGCCGAAGAGGCGGAAGCGGACGACGATCACGAGGAAGAGGAAGCTGAATCCGAAGCCGGTGAGTCCGAACAACAGGACGCCGCCGGTGACGATACCGTCGGAGAAGAAGAGCAGGCGGAACCGAAGGCCTAAACAATTCGACGGAAGCAGTCGGTTGGGCCCCTTTGTGGGGCCGCTGACAGATTGAGTGGCTGTCGGGATTGTTGACCCGGCGCCGGCGCAAACGGCGAACAGAGTGGAGAGCACATGCCGAAGCAACGTGTATATGAACTGGCCAAAGAACTTGGCTACAACAAGCAGGAGTTGGTCAGCAAGATCAACAGCCTGGAACTGGACATCTCAGTGGGCAACTACATGAGCGTGCTGAGTCCGTCGGAGGTCAGTGCCGTCAAGGAGGCGATGGAGTCCGTCGACGGTGCAGCCGAGGAGGAATCGGCCGCGAAGGCCGACGCCTCCGCGAAGGCCAACGACGGCGGGGTGGGCCCGACGATGTTGCGGCGGCGCAAGCCCAAACCGGATGGCGAAGAGCCGGGCGACGAGGCCACCGATGACGTGGGGCCCGGGTTGAGGCGGCGTCGCAAGCTGACTCCGGACACGGAATTGGAAAAGCCCTCCGAGCAGCAGCCGGTTGCCGACGAAGAGCCCGAAGAGCTCGAGGCGCCGGAAGAGCCACAAGAAGAAGTGGCCGAAGCTCAGCAGCCGGAACAGCCCGAAGAAGAGGTTGCCCAGGAAGAGCCGGAACAACCTGAAGAGGGTGAAGAGCCGGACGAAGAGCCCGAAGAGCTCGAAGAGCCGGAAGACGAACCGGAAGAAGAGCCGGAAGACGAACCGGAAGAAGAGCCGGAAGAAGAGCCGGAAGAAGAGGCTGCTAAGGAAGAGCCGGAGAAGCCCGAAGAGCAGCCGGCAGCGAAGAAACGGAAGCCAGCGCCTGCCCCGCGACCGGAAAAGAACGAAGAGGAAGAAGGCGACGCCAAAGTGGTGGGACGGATCAGCGAGAACGTGCTGAAGGAACGTCTGGCCGCTGAGGACAAGGACTTTTCACCGGGGCCTTCGCGGCGCAAAAGCAAGCGCAAAAAGAAGAGCAGCCGCACCTCCAGCCACCGCCGCGGTGGTCGCACCAAGCGGGTAGTCGAGGGTTCGGATCTGTATGACGGCAAGTCCCGGCGCAGCAAGCGACGCAACAAAAAGAAGAAAAAGAGGCGCTCGCCGCAGAAGCCGGAGATCACCGAGGCTGCAGAGCACAAGAAGGTCATCCGCATCGAGGACGTCATCTCCGTAGGGGATCTGGCGCACGAGATGGGCGTGAAAGCCGGCAACCTGGCGATGGATCTGATGGAACTGGGCATGCAGGCGACGGTGAACACCACGCTGGACTTCGAGACGGCGTCGCTGATTGCTGAAGAATACGACTACAGCGTCGAAAACGTCGCCTTCGATATCACCAACTTCTACGACACCTCGCCCGACGAAGAAGAGGATCTTCAGCCGCGGGCCCCGGTGGTCACCGTGATGGGCCACGTCGATCACGGAAAGACATCACTGCTCGACGCGATTCGCCGCGCCCAGGTCATCGAGGAAGAAGCGGGAGGGATCACCCAGCACATCGGTGCCTATACGGTTGCGACAGATGGCGGGAAGGTGACGTTTCTGGACACGCCGGGCCACGAGGCGTTTACGGCGCTGCGGATGCGCGGTGCTCAGGTAACGGACCTGGTGGTGCTGGTGGTCGCCGCGGACGACGGGGTGATGCCCCAGACGGTGGAGGCGATCAACCACGCCCGCGAAGCCGGTGTGCCGATCATCGTGGCGATCAACAAGATTGACAAATCGACGGCGAATTCGGACCGGGTCAAAACCGCGCTGTCGGAGTACGAGCTGATCCCGGAGGAATGGGGCGGAACGACCATGTTCATCGAGGTCAGTGCGCTCAAAGAGACGAACATCGATGAGCTTCTGGAATCGATCGTGCTTCAGGCGGAAATCGAAGAGCTGAAGGCCAATCCCAACCGGCACGCCCAGGGCGTGGTTGTGGAAGCGGAGCTGGACATCGGGCGCGGCCCGGTGACCACGATGCTGGTGCAGCGCGGCACGCTGAAGCAGGGCGACATTCTGGTCAGCGGACAGCACTATGGGCGGGTGCGTACGATGCATGACGACCTGGGCCGCTCCATCGAGGAGGCCGGACCCAGCCAGCCCGTCGAGATCACTGGTCTGTCCGGGATTCCGGAGGCCGGCGAGCCGTTCTTTGTCGTCGAGCAAGAGAAGACGGCGAAGCAGATTACCGAAAACGTCACCGAACAGCGTCGCAAAGAGACGATGGCCAGCCGCGCGAAGGAAGCGGCAGGAAGCCTCGAAGATCTCTCCAAGATGATCAGAGAAGGAGAGATGAAGGAGCTGAAGATCATCGTCAAAGCTGATGTGCAGGGTTCGGTGGAGGCGCTGAAGGAAGCCTTCGCCGACCTGGGCAACGAAGAGGTGCGCACCCACATCATCCACTCTGGAGTCGGCGCAATCACGGAGAACGACGTAACCCTGGCAGCCTCTTCGGAGACGGCGGCGCTGGTGGTGGGCTTTAACGTCCGTCCCGACTCACGGGCCGCAGAGGTCGCCGATGAATACGGCGTTCAGGTTGTCACCCACACCATCATCTACGATGCCATCGAGCAGGTACGCCAGATTCTGGAAGGGTTGCTCGACCCCATCGTCGAAGAAGAGGTCATCGGTCATGCGGAGGTGCGTGATACCTTCCGAGCTCCGAAAGTGGGCACTGTGGCCGGTTGCTATGTGACCGACGGGTTGCTCCGACGTGACGCCATGGCGCGACTGTTGCGCGACGGCAAGATCGTGCAGGAATCGGAGATCGCATCGCTGCGCCGGTTCAAAGACGACGTCAAGGAAGTCAAAAGCGGCTTCGAATGCGGCGCCAGCCTCCGTGACTTCGACGACATCAAGGTCGGCGACGTCATCGAGGTGTACAAGCACAAGGAAGTGGCGGCGACGCTGGACTAACCGCCAGCGGTTAGTCGTTGGTCGTTATTGGTTATTGGTTGGTGGTGGGCGACGGCAGTGCGGAACCGAAGCGCAGTCGTTGTCCAGTGCTCGGGCAATCGCGACATGACTGCAGGGGCGCAATGGCAGACAATAAATACAGCTTTGACCGTTCGGACAGGATCAGCCAGCAGTTGCATCGCGAGATCGCGCGGCTGTTTCTGTCGGAGATCAACGACCCGCGCCTGGAGGACGTCCAGGTTGTGGACGTGGAGTCGACCCCGGATCTGAGGGTGGCTCGTGTGTACTACACCATGATGCACGGAGAAGCGCCCGGCGATCAGGTGCAGCCGGCGCTGGAAGGGGTGACCGGATTTGTCAAAAACCAACTGGCGTCGGTGTTGGAGTTGCGGTACATACCGCAGATTGAATTCGTATTCGACAAATCGGTGTTGAAGGCCCGGCGTATCGACGACTTGCTGTCGGGGCTGGATGATGATGACGTTGATAATGACCCCCAGTAATGCCTGCGAGAAGTGTGGGCGGTAAGGCCAACCGGTACCATGTCCAACTCAACAGAACTGCGGGGCAGTCTGGCCCCAATTCCTACCCAAAACGACAAGTTGCCCGGGCGCATCGAAGCGCTTCGGGAGTTGATCGAAGAGCACGACCGGTTCGTGGTCGTCGCCCATGAGTCACCGGACGGTGACGCGGTGGGTTCATCGCTGGCGATGGCACTGCTGTTGAAGCAGCAGCAAAAAGACGTCACCGTCTTCAACGTCGATCCCATTCCCTATAATTTTGAGTTTTTGCCCGGCGCACAGCTTTGGACTACCAGCCTGGAAGGGGCTGATCCCTTCGACGTGACGGTGGTCTTGGACTGCGCGGAACCATCCCGGGTGGGCGAGCAGTTTCCGGACAACGGGTGGGGTGACAACGTGGTGGTCGTCGATCACCACCAGACCTGGGATCGGGAGTTCGCCGATCTGTATGTGCGCGACGTGGAGGCAGCGGCGACGGGAGAGCTGTTGTATCGGTTGGCCGCCGGCTACGAAGAGGTGTCGATTGAGGTGGCGCGAAATCTGTACTGTTGTCTGATGACGGACACCGGTGGGTTTCGTTACTCCAACACCAGCCGAACAGCGTTTCGCGCCGCCGGGGAACTGGTGGAGCTGGGTGTGGAGCCCTGGGAGATGACCAGCCAGATCTACGAAAATGAGCCGCGTGAACGGCTCGAGCTGCTGTGTCGGGTGCTCCAGACATTGTCGGTCTCCTCCTGCGGGCGGCTTGCCTTCTTGCGCATTGAACAATCGATGCTCGACGAGGGGATGGGCGACGAGTTGACCGACGGCTTCATCAATTATGCTCGGTCGATTCAAGGGGTGGAGGTAGCCACCCAACTGCGGGAGACCAGCGAAGGTGCCTGGCGGGTATCATTCCGGTCGCGAGGGAAGGTCAACGTCGCGGCGCTCGCCGAGAAGTTCGGTGGTGGAGGCCATCACAACGCCGCCGGGTGCCAGATCGATGCGGAACCCGCTGAGATAGAGCGTCGGCTCACCGAGGCGCTGATCGAACTGCTGGACTGAGCAACTGTGCAACGGAGCAACACGTGAGTGAGCCGCGAGAGGGGCTGTTTCTTGTCGACAAACCGGTGGGGAAGACGAGCTTCGACATCGTCCGGCAGTGCCGAAAGTGGGGGGATACCCGAAAGGTCGGTCACGCCGGGACGCTGGACCCGAAAGCGACAGGGCTGCTGGCGGTGGCGCTGGGACGGTGTACGAAGCTGATTCAGTACATGGTCGATGAGCCGAAGAGCTATCTGTTTGATGTAAAGTTGGGCGAGGCGACCGAGAGCGGGGACACGGAGTCGGGGGTCGTCGATACACGCCCCTGGGCTCACGTGGAGCGCGAGGACGTAGAGGCTGTGCTCGACGAGTTTACCGGACGCATCGAACAGGTGCCCCCGGTGTACTCGGCGGTGAAGATCGACGGGAAGCGAGCCCACGAACTCGCCCGCGCCGGCGAAGAGGTCGAACTTCAGCCGCGGCCGGTGGATATTCATGCGATTGAGATTCAGCGCTGGGAACCACCGTCGGTGGGATTTCGCGTCGACTGTGGTTCCGGCACCTACGTGCGGTCGCTGGCCAGGGACATCAGCCTGGCGGTGGGTACGGTGGGCCATGCCACGATGATCCGGCGCATACGGATCGGCGAGTTCGACATCGAGGAGGCGGTGACGCCCCAGGCGGTGGACGAAGAGCATTTCTGGTCGCAGGTGCTCAGCCCGCTTCAGATGCTTCGAGGAGTGCCGCGCTACGAGGCCGATGCGTCACAGTGCGAGGATATCCGCCACGGACGCAAATTCTGGGTGGAAGGTTCGTGGGACGAGGGGGAGTGGGTCGCCGGGCATGACGCGGATGGGCGGCTGCTGGCAGTGATGGTGTGCAGCGATGAGCGAGGCGAACAGCGCCAGTTGTGGCCGCGGCGGGTGATGGTTTGATGGGCGCCAAGGCGCTAGGCGCTAGGTGCTGGACGCTGAGTGACCCGTGGAGGTGAAATGATCGACCCGTAGCCCGGGGCTAGCCGCAGTTCAGGCTGCTCCGGGTTCAGTGGTGCGGTCAACCAGATAGCGGCGGATGGCCAAGCGAACAAAAGGAAATTTGATGAGAGGAGAGAGGATGCACGGACGAATCGCAGGGGCGCTGAATCTGAAGACGGGGCAGGTCGCCGATACGCTGAAGTTGTTGGATGACGGCAACACCGTTCCGTTTGTCGCTCGCTACCGAAAGGAGCAGACCGGCAATCTGGATGAGGTTCAGATCCGTGATGTTCAAGAGGAGGCGGCGCGGATCCGTCAGTTGGAAGACCGGCGCGAGACCATTCTGTCGACCATCGAAGAGCAGGGGGAGCTGACCGACAAGTTGAAGAAACAGATCGAGAACGCCAGGTCGACGTCGCGGCTCGAAGATCTGTATGCGCCGTACCGGCCGAAGCGGATGACGCGAGGGCGCAAAGCCCGGGAAGCGGGGCTGGAGCCGGTGGCGCGGCGCATTGAGAAGGGCGGTGATCCCTTCGAGATCGCCGAAAAGTATCAAGACGAGGATTTTGAGACGAGCAAGGATGTGGTGGGCGGAGCCCGCGATATTCTGGCCGAAGAGATGGCCGACGACGCCCAGATCCGACAGCGAGTACGAAACGAGGCGCGTAACAAAGGCAGGTTGGCCAGCAAGAAGCGTCGGGGGGCCGACGGCGACAAGAATTTCGAGATGTACGTCGGGTTCTCGGCGCCGGTGAAATCGATCAAGCCCCATCAGGTGCTCGCCATCCGGCGCGGAGAGAAGGAAAAGGAATTGTCGGCGAAGATCGAAGTCGATGATGAGGAGCTGATCCGCTGGATCTGCCGGCGGCGCATCGATGCGAATGGCCCCGGTGTGCGACACCACCGGGAGGCGATTGAGGATGGATTCTCAAGGCTGTTGCACCCGGCGATCGAGCGGGATGTGCGTGGTGAGCTCGAAGAGAAGGCCGACGAA
>SKMT01000002.1 GCA_007120915.1 Myxococcales bacterium
CTTTTCGACCGCACCGGGATGGTGATGCTGTCGACGAGCTCCAACTTTCTGATGAGCTACGTCGTCACCGCCGAGCTGTTGCGGCTGCTCGGCGGCCAGGAGGCGGAGGGCCGCGAGCAGCAATTGGTCAGCGGGCTCGACGTCAAAAGCGCCGAGCCGGGCCTGGAGCTGTTGCAGTTGGGGCGACGAGCGCGCCGGTCGTTGAGACTGCGACGCATCATCACCGACAACGACCCCGAAGATGTACTCGACGCACTTCTGGAAGCGAACGAACACGACGATGTCGCCCAGTTTCTCAACGCCCTCGACCAATTCCGCAACCGCCACGGCCACCGCGCCCCCCGGGAAGCGGAGCTGGCCACTCCCCGCTGGCGCGAGGACATGAGCTTTCTGTTCGAGGTGGTTCGCTCCTTCATCGAATCGCCCAACCTGCCGTCGACCACCGAGGTCGAACGGGAGCGCAAGCGCAAAAAGGAGGCGGCGCGCCAGCTTCTCAACCGCATGCTTCCCGGCGGGCTGGATGTCATCATCCGGGCGGTGCTGGCGTTTACACGCTCCAACGCTCGACGCCGCGAATACATGCGCGACAGGGTGGTGGACTCCCTGGATATCTACCGGCGCTTTTTCCTCGAATGCGGCAGCCGACTCACCCGCCAGGGCCAGCTTCGCCACCGCGACGATGTCTTCTTTTTGACCCGCACCGAAATCGAAGCCTGGCTCGACAACCCTCGCGCCGCCGATGCGTTCCCGCTGCGGGTTCTTACACGCAAGGCGCTGCACGCACATTTTGACGCCCAACCGGACCCTCCGGATACGTTTCTTCTTCGCGGCACCGAAGTGATCGGCGGCGATGATGCACCCCGGCGCATCGACGAGTCGGAGTCCGACGATGAGGGCGCCGACCTGATGATCGAGGGGCTTCCCGGCAGCTCCGGGCGTGTCAGCGGCCCTGCCCGCGTGATCTTCGACCCCCGCGATTCGGAGACGGCCATCCAACCCGGTGAAATCCTGGTCGCTCCCTACACCGACGTCGGCTGGACACCACTGTTTCTGACCGCCTCCGGGGTCGTCATGAGCCTGGGCGGCCCGCTGAGTCACTCCTGTATCGTCGCCCGCGAATACGATATCCCCACCGTGGTCAACGCCAAGATGGCCACCGAGCTGATCGAAACCGGAGACTGGGTGACCGTCGACGGCGATGAAGGTATTGTCTACGTGCGCCACGACGGACCTTCCGAAGATGCGTAATCTCCAAGAGATGTAACCTGCCGATGCGACGTACTCCCCTCATTGTGATGCTGGCTGTTCTGGGGATCAGCTTCGGCTGCGCCGATGCGCTCGACCTTCCCGAGCCGCCCCACATGCAGGCGAAGTCCATCGCCTACGACCGGCCTTCTGGGCGCATCGACGACCGCACCGCCGAGGATTTGATCCTGCGCTACAGTTCCGCTCGTGACCGGATCGATGAAGCCGATCAGTTTCAACCGATCACCGATTCCGTCGAAGAACTGACCGCAAGCGCTTCCACAAACGACGAGGGAACCGTCGAGATTGATGACGCCCCCGTTCAGGCCGATGCCATCATCACCCTGTCGGGCCGCTGCCCGGGATGGGATGGCGACGACGAGCGCGGCGACTTCGAGTTTCGCATGATCGTGCGCGACGCTTCGCTGATTCCCGTGCTATGGGGCGAGATCAACGCCTGCCGAGGCGAACAGACCATCGGCGGCGAAACACTCCGCTACGAATACAGCGGCACCGCTGCCATCTTCGTGCCTGCCATCGTTGACGCTGATGAGGAGACGACCTTCCTCGTCGACTTCGATCTGCACCACTGGACGATTGACGGTGAACAGCGCCCCCCCTGGGCGTCGAGTTTCCGCCTCATCGACGGGCGACTGGAGATGATGTTTACCGATGATGTGGGCTCATCGTTTGTGTTGTCCGGCGATCCGGGCGCCCAGGAGACGACCATCCGAGGCGCCAACGGCGTCTATTCCTGTAATCTGGAGTACCGCGAATGCACGTCCGAGGAGTCTTCGGACTCGTTTTCTTACTGATATTGCTGGGGGCATCGCCGGCAGCGGCCGAGTCTTCGGCCCACACGCCGACGGTGGACACTTCGACGCACTCCGCGGATATCGACCTTGGCCCTGCTGTACTTGACCACGGCGATATCGCCGCCGGCCCGTTTATCGTCGCCGCCGGACTGTTCGACCGCGTTACCGTCGGCACCTATACGCTGCCCTGGTTGGTCGCCGCCGCTTCTCCGGCGTTCACCGACGACTCGACCACTTCCATCGCCCCCAATGTCTTCGGTCGAATCCATCTGTCTGGACATGAAAACAGCAGCTTCAGTGTTTCCATCGACGCTGCGCTGTTCTACGGGCGACTCGGCGACATCGACGGCGACGGGCTGAAACTTCGCGCCCTGGCGATCCCGATGCGCCTGCTCATCGGGAAAAACTGGAATCGGCGTCACGACACCACTCTGGAGCTGGCAGCGGTCTACAGCCAGCTTACCGGCGAGCACTCTCTCGAAGGCGACACCTGGGTCAACGGGCTGGCCCTCGCTCACAGCTCCCACATCGGAGCAACCCACCGGCTGCGACTGACCCGCGGGTTTTCGGTCTGGGCGCGGGCTCGAACACTGATCGGGCACGCCCCGGTGCGCGCCTCCTTCGACAGCGAACTGTCCGAAGATCTCGACCTGAACGTGGAGGCCCGCGCCAACGCCGCCGAGTTGTCCTCCGGATTCACGGGAAGCGCCGGCATCCACCTCGGCGAACACCGATGGGGGCTGACCGCCGGCGCCGGCTGGGGCACCTGGTTTGTGCCGGGTCTTCGCCTTCCGGTCAGCCGCAGCCTCCCCTTCGCTGAATTCAACGTCTACTGGCGGTTCTAATCCGCCGTCTGATCGACCGCTTCCACCACATCGGCGGCAGCACGAACCTCCCGCGCCGCTGCCACCAACTCGTCGACCGTTGCATCATCGGCCTCCTCGGCGGCGGGGAACAGCGCCTCCGCACCGCGGCGGACCACCAGCAGCATCTCCGGGTCGAACAACACCGAAAAATCACCGGCTTCTCCACCGTCATCGACAAGGCGATCTCGGCGTTGCGCCTCGCTGGCGAACGCGTTGATCGCGCCGGTCAGCTCCGAATTCGACAGAAGTCGTCGCGCTTCGTCGGCGTCGGCTGCGTACACCAAAAGATTGTCATCGACCTGATCCGGCAAGTCAGCCAGCGCCGCCAGTTCACCGTCTGTATCGAGCGTCGGTCCCGCCCGCTCGTCGCTGGCCGGTTCGACGACAATCGGCGATTCGCTCACGCCCCGGTCGTCACACGCCAGAACCAGCCCCCGAGACTGTTCGTCGCCGTGCACGTCCATCACACAGAAGCGGTGATCTCCCGACCGGCCGCTGAACACGCACTCCGGGCGAGCCCCATTGACGACGCGATCCACGCCCTGATGGTCCTCGAACCACTGGCTGACCTGACTGTCGCCCTCCGCATCCACTTCGATTCCCAGCAGCTCCAGCATCGGTGCGGCTATCCCGGGCTCCCAACTGTCGGCGCGTTGCTGCAGCTTCTTGAGGTGTCGAATCGTCCACGCCATCCCCACCACCAGACTGCCGATGAACACCACGAGCTGGCTGACCATGAATGCATCCAGATTCATCGACGCATCCACCACCCCGGCAAACACCAGCGCCAGCCACAGAAACACCCCGCCCACCTGCAACCCCCCCACGAACACCACCAGCTTCGTCAGCGCCCGCCCCGTGGCCTTCTGCACGTAGTAATCCGGTGCAGCAGCCCGGGCTGCTTTTCGCGCCACCGCTTCGACGGCGCTTCGCTCGAGGGTGTCTCTAAGTTTTGATTCTGCCGGTTTCATGGTCTATTGCCTCTTCTGGTCTTCAAACGGCCCCTCGCAAACCTCAGACTTCCGGAACCTCAGAACCTCTGCAACGCCCTCTCCCACTCGTAGTTGACCCCGATCGTCAACTCCGTGTTTGTCCCCCACTCACCGACGACATCATCCCGGTAGGCAAACGCGTTGAACGTAGTGGTGAAGAAAAACTGCTCGAACACCGCAAAATACAGCCGGTTGGAGCTTCGCAGCTCATGGATATTCTGGCGGGCGATGTCGTTGAAGAAATACTCCACCTCACTTTGCACTCGGACCGGCCGGTCAAACAGCCGCACCGGACTGACCCGGGCCAGCGTGTAGGCGGCGTTCACACCCCAGGTCGGCGCCGACTCGGGCTCGAGGACTTCGTGGCTGACGTTGACACCCAACTGCAGCTCCAGCGGGTCGAAAAGCTGGAACGACGCACCCGTGATTCCCCGCAGGTTCAACCGGTGCCAGTCCCGATCTTCGGGGCGCTGAAACTCCGATTCCGTCTGCCCCTCCACGAAGGGGTCGGGCACATACCACACTCCATCCTGCATCGCCCGCAGCCTCTTGTAGCGGTAGCGGCTTCGCAGTCGGATCCGATCTCGTGTCTTCTGGAATGTGGCGTCGCCATCATCGGCGACCCGGCTGGTGGCATACTGGATGTCGAGTCGGTTGTTCCAGCCGTGAAACCGGGCGTCCGCATCGGCGGTCCACCGCCCCTCCAGGTTGATCTGGTCCGCCGCCTGCACCGTCAGCGGTCCTTCCTCGTAGGCCCCCTCCGGGTTCTGCACTGACACCTGATTGTACGAAGCGTTCAACGAACTGGCGAAGGACCACAGAAACCGCTGGTGCAGATCGGGGAAGTTCTCCGTGGCATCGACCTGCTCACGTTGTTTGCCCCGGCGAAGATGCTCACCCCGCTGTACGTAGTCGATGACAACCTCACCGATGGTGGGTGGATCATCGGTGAAGCCGGGATGATGATAGGCCGCATTGTCGAAATCCCCGGCCGCGAACACCCCGTCGCCCCCTTCGGACAGAAAATCATTGATCGCCACCTGATAGATTCGTTCCGAAGACACCGACCGGCCATTGACCTTTACCGTCGAGCCATCGACCTCCACTCCCGCCCCCAGCACGTCATCGCCGATACGTCCGGCCAGCCCCTCCAGCACCGACCCTTTCATCTCCACGGTCACCAGACGATTTCCAAATGGCAGTGAGGTGTAAATATCGGCCTTTGTCAGCTCCCCGGTCAGTGGAAACTGCTTCTGGTTGCGGAACGATCCCCGGTTTACCAGCGCCACCTCGCTGCGGGTGGCAAACCGCATCACGTTGAGCACAAACTGCTGCAAATCTTCCATCTCGAAGTCATCGACAAGCTCGGCATCATCGCCGATGGGATCCCCCCAGTCTTCGCAGAAGTCTCCGATGATCGATTCAAGTCTCTCTTTGGTCGGCTGGTGATAAGGGCCGTCGCCCAGTTGGATACGCCGGGGAATCGCGCGGTCGACCCGCCATTGCGGATCGTCGCTGCCGTCACGGGCGCTGATTTCCAGCTCCACGTTGACCACCCCGTGTTCGCCACTGTTCGCCGACACAATTGGCGTTCCCGTCGACGCCGCTTCGATCACCGGCATTCTGCCCCCGGCGACCGGCTGCTCCGGATCGAACTGACCGGCCTGAGCCGGTGAGTCAATCATGTGGCTTGCCACCAGCAGATCGATGCCTTTGACAGTACTGGCCAGATCATAGGCCCGCTGAGAAGCCACCGATGGAGGGACCTGGTGCTGTACCACCACCACGTCCGCCTCTTGTTGCATCTGGTCGACCAGCTCGGGAAGCACCTCTTCCGGGTCGCCGATGTCAACGCCCTGGTACTGAAATCGCGACAGGTTGTGAAACAACTGGGGATCCAACACGGTGGTCACCGCCACCGATACTCCGTCGCGCTCTTCGACGCGAAATCGCTTTTCATCCCCCGAAGATACGATATTCGCACAGATCGCCTCGGCACCTTCAAAATCCTCGCAGGTCAGATTGGCCGCCTGCAGTTCGACATCCTGGTCGGCCATCGCCTCCACAAAATCGATCAGTGCCGGTCTGGGCAACGCAAACTCTCGATTTGCCACCCCGTGCACCGCCAGGGGAAGATCACCGATCAGCTCCGAGAGCTGCTTCAGCCCCGGCTGCCGATGAGCAGCCAGGTACCGACCCACCGCCCCGGGAAACAGCGAGTTACCCACGTTCAGTGCAATCGGGGCCGCCAGGTCCGTGTAGGCCGCCCGTTGCTGCAACGCCTGGTGGTAGGCGACGTGGCGAGCCCAGTACAACTCCTGGTAGCCCTCTTCTTTGCGGCAGTTCACTCGCGCGAAGTTGCCGGCAATATTTCCGGTCAGCATCAGCGGCAGACGCCGGTAATCGGTGCGGACCTCTCGCCGCACACCGGCTGCCAGGTCGGTGGCCAACTGTTCGGTAATCGTCTGCATGCGCTGTCGAGAACGACGGTCCTCACCCCGTGCCGTCTCATAGACTTCGACGCCGCGCTCGATCGCTTTGCGCTGCGTCATCTCCGCTGCACTTTCAGCGTCGATCTCAAGAGGCCCCCGCTCCTCTTGCTGCACGGTTTCCGAGGGGGCCTCATCGGGCTGTTCGGCCCCAACTGTCCCGGCAGCCAGCACTATCGCTGCTACTGCCATCACTCCCGCCAATACTGCCTGTCGTTTCATCGTCGTAACCACTCTGAGAGACATTTCGATTTTCACCCTGCGACCACCGCTGGGGTTCGTCAAGTCAACTGGTTGATCATTGTGCCGTTTGCAATGGCCCGGATTGACAACACGCGTGCGCGTTCATTACGATCCACACCGCTGTCGGCACAGGTGTCGTGGGCCCCCTCGGGGGCCGAACGTTTTCCGGCGGCTCACCTTCGGAATGAGTTGCAATTCCGCCCCACGGGAGGGGCGGCGGAGGCGGCCGCAGCACCGACTTCGGTTGCGCGCCCGGATTGGTCGGGCGCGCCGAGTATTCTTGGTATTCATCTCATGAGCGAACCGGGCATCCTTCCAGAGCCAGTCCCCTTCGGGAAATACTACCTTCTGGAACGCGTCAACGTCGGGGGAATGGCCGAGGTCTACAAGGCCAAAGCCTTCGGCGTCGAGGGCTTTGAACGGCTGCTGGCCATCAAAAAAATCCTCGACAACATCGCCGAGGATGAATCGTTCATCAATATGTTCATCGATGAGGCCAAGATCGCCGGGCAGCTCAACCACCCCAATATCGCCCAGATCTTCGACCTCGGCCAGGCCGACGACTCCTATTTCATCGCCCTCGAATACATCAGCGGCAAGGATCTAAAAACCCAGTTTGAGCGGGCACGACGCATCGGCGAAGAAGTGTCGATCCCCCGTATCTGCTACACCATCATGAAGGTGTGCGAGGGGCTGGGCCACGCTCATGAGAAAAAGGACCCTCAGGGCAACGACCTGAACATCGTCCACCGCGATGTCTCTCCTCAAAACATTCTGGTCTCCTACGAAGGCGAAGTAAAAATCATCGACTTCGGCATCGCCAAAGCCCAGGGCAAGACCAGTCAGACCCAGGTGGGCATCCTCAAGGGCAAATTCAGTTACATGAGCCCCGAGCAGGTCCGCGGGCTTCACGTCGACCATCGAAGCGACATCTTCAGCCTCGGCATCGTGATGTACGAGATGCTGACGCTGGAGCGACTCTTTTTGGGTGAAAGCGACTTCGACACCCTCGAGAAGATCCGCAAAGTCGAGATGAGTCCCCCCTCCCTGTACAACCCGCATATTCCCAAGGAACTCGAAGACATCGTTCTGAAGGCCCTGGCTCGGACCCCGGAGGACCGCTACCAATCGACCCACGAGTTGGCCGAGGATCTGGAGCGGTTCATGCGCAACGAGGGCTACTACTTCACCAACAAGGATCTGGCCAAATACATGAAGGACGCCTTCCAGGCCGACATTGAATTCGAGCAGAAGAAGCTCGAATACTATCGGTCTCTGGATCTGAAACCGATCGACCAGCAAAGCGGCCCCGGCGACGATGGCGGCGGTGGGCTGAGCTGGGACGACGACGAGATGGAGACTCAGATCTACGGGCGCGATGGTGAAGAGGAGGATGACGCTGCCGAAATCGACGACAGCGACATCGTCTACGCCGATGATATCGACGGCCAGCCGGACATCGTCTATGCCGACGATCCTGACTCCGGTGAGGACGAAGTCACACAGATTCACGTACCTGGCATGGATGCCGAGCCGGGCGCAGAGGACCCGACGCGCGAGTTCGATCGCTGGGATGACGAACTCGACCTCGGTGCTGTCGGTGGCGGCGAATCCTCCACAGAAGACATCGAAGTGGAGCCTCGCCGCGACACTCAGAACACCGCCCAGGTCGCCGCCGTCGATGTCTCCGATGAACCTCGGGTGAAGGTACCTGCTTCCTCCCCCGCGTCCAGCTCCCGCTCCGGGACATCTCGATGGGTACGCATCGGTCTTGTCGCCGCCGTTATCGTCGCCGCCGGGGTGCCGGCGTATTTCCTGCTGTCTGATAACACGGCCACCGTCACCTTTGACTTCGGCGACGACCCCGTGGAAATCACCGTCGACGGCGAGCTCATCCACCAGGGAACAACCCCCTACGACGCCGAACTGTCGGCGGGCGAACTGGACGTGGAAGTGCGCCGCAAGCTCGATGATGAAACCTACACCACCACCGCTTCCGTCGAGCCCGGCGACAGCGCCACCGTCGAGCACACACTCGACAGCGTCGACCTCGCCGACACCGGTATCGATGTGACCACCGATCCCGAAGAGGCAACGGTGTACATCGACGACGACCAGATCGACGACCCGACTCCCGCCGAACTGCGTGATCTCGAACCCGGCAGCTATGAGCTTCGCGTTGAGCTCGACGACCACCTGGAAGTCACCGAACAGGTCGACGTCGACTACGATGAAATCACCGCCGTGGAGCTGTCGCTTCAACCCACAGAGTTCGAGCTGAAACTCAGCTCCTATCCCGACCGCTCCGACTACGTCCTTTTCGACGATGACACCGGCGAAGAGATCGCCACCGGCCACACCAGCGACACCATCGAAGGACTCAACGCCGAAGCGACCTACCGCGTAGAAGTCGACCGCAGCTATTACGAAGCCTCCGAACAGATCATCGAACCCGACGGCGAGTCGACTATGGAGGTGAATGTCGAACTCAGCCAGGACGAAGCCGCCCTGGCCCGACGCGACGACGGCTCCGACGACGACTCCACCGGGGCCGGTTCCGGCGCCGGAGGCGAACGCTCCGACCCCCAACCGGATCCTCAGCCTGAGCCTCAGCAACCCGAGCCTCAGCAACCCGAGCCTCAGC
>SKMT01000352.1 GCA_007120915.1 Myxococcales bacterium
ACTGTACCGGCGCGTTCGGCGCAGCGGCCGCATAAATCGAATCAATGATCGCTTCGCCGATGTCTTCAACGCTGCCACAGGCCCCGAGACTACAGGTCACCACCAGGGGGGGCGGTTGTTCCTGGAAGTCGGAAAACTGAGGCAGCGCCTTCTGGACAAAATTCAGCAGCGACGTCTTCCCGATGCCTCGGTCGCCGACGATGGCGTGATTTCTCGCCTCTCCCCGGCTTGCGGTCACAAAGGTACGCCGCAACTCGCGAACTTCCCGTCGCCGACCACTGAACCGATCCGGACTGACTTCCCGATTCGGCTGGAACGGATTCGTCGGAATCCGTTCTTCAAAGATGTCAAGCGTATCGGACATGCTCTACATTAGCCTCACGGGATGAATCAGTTCGATATCGGCCCCGAACGTCGGGGCGAACAGAAAAAACGAACATCCATACATCAACGCCGGTTCCGGCGTCTTGCTACACGGGGCACCTCTCAGTCACTCCTCGTCTTCTTCGATCTTCGAGTCCCCGCGCGCAAAGATGCTCGCCACGAAGTTGAGCACATCCGTCGCCGACTCCTCGTTGTAGCCGTAGTCTCGGATCAGACGCTTTTTGACGACGTCGATCTTTTCCTGGGTCTCCTTGTCGACGACGTTGGAGACGACACTGGCCAGTTTGATCGAGTCCTTCTGGTCCTCGAACAACTTCAGCTCCAGCGCCTTTCGGAGCCGCTCGTTGGTCCGGTAGGTAAACTGCTCGCCCTCGATGGCGAGCGCCCCGATGTAGTTCATGATCTCACGCCGGAAGTCGTCCTTGCGGCTCTCGGGGATGTCGATCTTCTCTTCGATCGAGCGCATCAGCCGCTCGTCGGGCTCCTCGTACTGGCCGGTGTACTTGTTCCGCACCTTTTCTTTCTGGGTGTAGGCTTTGAGGTTGTCGATGTAGTTGGCGCACAGCTTCGCGATCGCCTCTTCGTCCGCAGAGATGGCACGCTGGACTTCATTTTTGACGATGTCCTCGTACTCCTGTTTGACCACCGCCAACAGCTCCCGGAATCGGTTGCGCTCTTCCTCGGAGTTGATCAGCCCGTGGTTATCCATCCCACCTTCCAGCTCATTGAGCACCAGGAAGGGGTTGATGGAGCTTTCGGTCTTGTCGCTGACCAGTGCGTTCGACAGCTTGTCCTGGATGTACCGGGGGCTGATGCCGGCCAGGCCCTCGCGGTCGGTCTCCTTGCGAAGCTCCTTGACGTTGTCCTGGGTGTAGCCGGTCAGCGACTTGCCGTCGTACAGCTTCAACTTCTGAAGAAGTGTCAGGTCGTGCTTCTTCGGGTCTTCAAGCCGCGTGAGCACCGCCCACATCGCCGCCATCTCAATGGTGTGGGGAGCGATGTGCTTGCCCTTGACCTTCTCGTTGTTGAAGTCCTTTTTGTAGATTTTGATCTCTTCGTTGAACTTGGTGATGTAGGGGATGTCGATTTTGACGGTTCGATCCCGCAACGCCTCCATGTACTCGTTGCCCAACAGCTTGCGGTATTCCGGCTCGTTGGTGTGACCGATGATCACTTCGTCGATGTCGGTCTGGGCAAACTTCTTGGGCTTGATCTTGCGCTCCTGGGTCGCGCCCAGCAGGTCGTAGAGGAATGCGACGTCGAGCTTCAAGATCTCGACGAACTCGATGATCCCGCGGTTCGCTACACAGAATTCACCGTCGAAGTTGAACGCTCTCGGATCGGAGTCGGAGCCGTACACCGCGATCTTTCGGTAGTTGATATCGCCGGTCAGCTCCGTGGAGTCCTGGTTTTTCTCGTCTTTGGGCTGGAAGGTGCCGATACCGACACGGTCCTTCTCGCTGAACAGAAGCCGGCGCACCTTCACGTGCTCCATCACCCGGGTCCAGTCGCCGTCGTAGTGGCGCATCAGCTCCCGGAAGATAAACCGGCTCGCCGGGTTCAAGTCCCCCTGCACCTTCACAGTGTGCTCCTCGCCGGACAGCCCCATCTCCTCGATGGCCTCTTCGCGCCATTCGCTGGGGATGAGTTTGAGCGGATCCTCGTTCATCGGATCCGGCAGCTCCTCCTGACCACCGGTCAGATGCTGCAGCTCCTCGGGCATCACCCACGAGAAGGTGTACAGCCGCCCCTCTTCAGTGCGGGTGTACTCTTCCAGCCCTTTCTTGAGCAGCCGCACAATGGTCGACTTTGAGCTTCCCACCGGGCCGTGCAGAAGGATAATTCGCTTTTCGGTGCCGTATTCATTGGCGGCGGCCTTGAAGACATTGACCAGTCGCATCAACGGGATATCCAGCCCGTAGATCGCATCCTGCCCGTCACCGACTTCGTCCTTAAAAAAGTTGTAGCGGACGATCTTCTTCTTGTTGTCGATGTACTCCTCAGTACCGTACGACATGATCATGTCGAACAGCCGCTGGTAGGCATTTCGGGTCACTCTGGGATCTTCTCGGACCACGTTGAGGTAGTCCTCGAAGCTGCCCTCCCAGTGCAGATCCTGATACTCCTCGATATCATGGTGGCGACCGATGGTGTGCAGCAGACTCTCTTGTGCGCTCATTTATTCTCCTGACTCTCGTGAGAAGTCCTACTCGATGTTGGTATCCGACCAGCGTCTGTACGACCTCCGCTTCAGGCGGGGCCGACAGGCCATTAAGTGTCACGAGACATGTTGTATTCCCGCATCGCCGGCTATGAACTCAACGTTTGGTGAATTGGAAACTATTTCAAGTTTTCTACAATTTTCCGTTCAACTCGATCAGCGCTGAACCGAACCGATCACACGCGGCTGACCTGACGATGAGCACCGACCTGAACATTACCACCGAGACGATACGACACGTTCTCGACAGTCTGTACCCGATTCATCAGAGACGTGACTATCAGGGGCCCGACCATCTTCTGGGCACGCTGATACGCACCATACTGAACCAGCAGACCACCGCCGATGTGGCGCGAAGAGTCTTCGGTGAACTCATCGACGAATTCGGCGCCGACTGGCAGCGCATCGCCGACGCCCAACTCGATATGCTGATCGAGATTATGCGGCCTGCGGGGCTGGCCAACCAGAAAGCCAGTCGGATTCGTCGGCTCCTTCGCCAGCTTCTCGACTCCACAGGCGGCTTCGAGTTGGACTTCTTGAGAGACCAGCCCCCACAGCAGGCCCGCCGGTTTCTCGAAGAGCTTCCCGGGGTCGGCCCCAAAACGGCACGATTCACCCTGATGTTCGCCGCCGGGATGCCCCTGTTTCCCATCGACACCAATATCTCAAGGGTGATCCGACGGCTCGGCTGGGTACCCGAAGACTGCTCGTCGGCGAAGGCCCACCAGCTTATGGAGTCGGCGATCCCGGGCGGCGAACACTTCTCGGCCCACATGGTACTGATTCGCCACGGCCGCCGGATCTGCACTTCCCGCAATCCCCGATGCACCGAGTGCCCCCTGGCGCCGGATTGCCCCTCAGCAATCTGAGAAGCGGTCAAGACCGTCTCCCGTCGGGTTTCACTACCATCGGCCCGACAGACCACCAACAACCAACAACCAATAACCAATAACCAACAACCCCGTCGGACGACGGGTTACGCGCCCGAGCGCCGTTGCGTCAGCTCCAGCAACACCTTCCCGGTGTCCTTCGGATGCATGAAACTGATCAATTTGCCGTGGGCGCCATCCAGCGGCTCGTCGCTGAGAAGCCGAATGCCCTTCGATTCGACGTTGTCGCGTTCTTGATCAATGTCATCGCAGCGTAGTGCCAGGTGATGGATCCCTTCGCCGTTTTTTTCCAGAAACCTCGCGACTGGCCCCTCCGGGTCTACGGGCTCCAACAGCTCGATCATCGCCTCCCCGATCTCGAAGAAGGCCACCTTCACCCCCTGGTCTTCAATGATCTCTGTACCCGCCGGCTGAAGACCGAGTATGTCACGGTACAGCGTGGCGCTTTCTTCGATGGAGTGTACGGCGATTCCGATGTGATCGATCTGTTCAATCATGGCGTTGTTCTCCGTTTCAGGGGTTTGGTTCACTTCCTGTGGCTCTGGTACACTCGCCGTCGATTCGCCGATTTGCAACTGCTGGATGGAACCGCCTTGTGAGCACCTACGAGAGGACGCACCGCATCGAGGGGATCGCCGACGTCGACGACGCCGTCGAACGACTCGTCGAATTTTACCGCCACAACGGCTACAAGGTCGCCGACCGGGCCGACGACACCGTCCAGTTTCGACGCGGCCGCCCCCGGGGCGGCTGGTTCTCCTCGGAGATGACCCAGCTTCAGACCACGGTCCACGCCGAGCCAGGCGACGACACGCTAAGCCTAGAGTACACCGTCGACACCTCCGGGCAGTGGCTGACCGATGAGGACAGGCAATTCTGGTCGCGCGAAGCCGAAGCCGCCGAAGCGTGTGTCAACGGCGCCGATCCCGTCGATCTTCGCGACGACGAGCGCCAGCGCGCCGGCGACGTCACCTCCGAGATCCGCCGCACCGGACTTCAGGCGATGTTCATCATCGTCATTCTGGTCGTCGGCGTCATGCTGGTTGCCCATCTGATGGGCTGACGATACCCTGCCATCATTCCATGACGTACGAATAATCCCCCGGGGCTCTGCCCCGAATTCACCGCTCCCCGTGGTACCCGGGGCACGGATTGAAGGATGACCTCCCTGGAGCTGACCATCGAGTCTCCAGACGATTCGTCGACGCGCCAGATCGTCGTTGCACACTTTCCCTTCCGCATCGGCAGAGCGCTTCAAAACGATCTGCCCATGCCCTTTCTGTCGGTGTCAGGCAACCACCTGTGCATCGAATCCGCCGCCGATGCCACCGTCGAGATCACCGATCTGAACAGCACCAACGGCACCTTCGTCGACGATCGGCGCGTCCCGGCCGGTGCCACCGTCACGCTGGAGATGCCGGTACGGCTTCGGATCGGCGATGTCTTCACCACCATCCGCCGATTCGGCGACGGCCCCCCCGATGGGTTCACGCTCGCCCAGTCCTCCACAGAGCTTCGCAAGATGGTCCACCAGGCCGCATCCAGCGGCGACGACATCGAGGAGACCCTTCCCTTCTTCGAGGTGCTCAACGGCCCCGATACCGGCCGGCGCGTTCGTATGGAACCGAAAGAACAACCGGTCACCCTGGGCACCACATCGGAGGCTGAACTGACCATCGACGTGCCCGGGTTCCCCGCCAGACTGGCCACCATCTGCTGGCGCGACGACAGGTGCCTGTTCACCCCCGCCGCCGCCGGGATCGAATCGGACGGACGCCCCCTCGAAGACCACCGCCAACTGCGAAGCGGCGACCGGCTCAACCTAGGCTCGGTAGAACTGCTGTTTTATGACCCGCTGGAACAAGAACTGGAGATGCTCCAATCAGGCATCCACCAGCGAAAAACCCGCCCCCCCACCGAAAGCCCCGTCGCTGACGACATCGACGAGCCCGACGGAACCGACGACACCGACGAAACGAACGCAACCGATGGGCCCGACTCCCCCCCGGAGCAACCCGCAACAGATACCGGCGCCGAACCAGAAGACCTCCCCGAAACAACGGAGCCGGCAGATGAACGCGCCTCGGGCGCACCCACTGCCGGCTTCGGAGCCATCGAACTCTTCTTACTGATTATGAGCGTGGTCTTCCTGCTGGCCACCGTCGCGATGATCCTCGTCTTCCTCACCTAACACCGACCACCCAGCACCCAGCACCCAGCACCCAGCGCCCAGCACCCAGCACCCAGCGCCCACCTCACACCTCACGAATCTTGTCGTTCTTCTCTTCGAGAAGGGCGTCGATCTTGCCGATATACTCGTCGGTCAATTCATCGATCTCGTCGAAGAACCGGTGCTTGTCGTCTTCGGTAATATCCGACGCCTGTTCGGCTTCTTTGACCAGGTCGTTGGCCTCGCGGCGCTGGTTTCGCATCTTGATGCGGTGATCCTCGGCGAGGCTGCCGGCCATTTTGACCAGTTCCTCGCGCCGTTCACCACTGAGCGCCGGGATGGGTACCCGGATAATGGTACCGTCGTTCGAGGGATTCAGCCCCAGATCGGACTCCAGAATCGCCTTTTCGATGTCTTCGATGATGTTCTTTTCCCAGGGCTGAATCGTGATCAGCCGCGGCTCCGGAACCCGCAGGGTCGCCACCTGATTCAGCGGGGTCATCTGCCCGTAATACTCCACGTTGATGCCGTCGAGCATCCCCACGTTGGCGCGGCCGGTGCGAATCTTGGCCAACTCCTTTTTGAACTGCTGGAGTGTCTCTTCGTACTCCAGGCGCAGATCGTCGAGAACTGTATCAACCATAGCGATTTCTCCTTGTGATTTGCGGGCCCATGCCCGACGGGGTCGAGGTGAGGAATGAACGTGTTATTCGGGACCGATCCAGGTGCCGATCTCGCTGCCGCAGATCACCCGTTTCATATTTCCCGGTCGATTCAGATCGAAGACGATAATCGGCAGGTCGTTGTCCATGCAGAGGCTAACCGCCGCGGAGTCCATGACCCGCAAATTTTCAGACAACACGTCGATATAAGTCAACCGGTCATAGCGCTGAGCCGTTGAATCTTCGCGGGGATCCGCATCATAGACCCCGTCGACGTCGGTGGCCTTCAAGATCACCTCGCTGTGGCACTCCATCGCCCGCAGCGCGGCGGCGGTGTCGGTGGTAAAGTAGGGGTTTCCGGTGCCGGCACCGAAGATGACGACCCGTTTTTTCTCCAGATGTCGCATCGCCCGGCGTCGGATATACGGCTCGGCAACCTCTTTGATCTCCAGGGCGGTCTGCAGCCGAGTGGGCACGTCGAACTTTTCGATGGCGTCCTGCAGTGCCAGCCCGTTGAGCACGGTTGCCAGCATGCCCATGTAGTCGGCAGACGCCCGGTCCATCCCGGCGGTGCTTCCGGCGACGCCGCGGAAGATATTGCCTCCACCGATGACCAACGCCACTTCCACGCCCAGTTCACGGATTTCGGCGATCTCACGGGCGAATCCCTCCAGCGATTCCGGGGAAATCCCGTAGCCCTGATCGCCCTGCAACGCCTCGCCGGACAGCTTGATCAGCACCCGTCGGTAATGCGGTTCGCTCATCGGTTCCATCTCCTCGGCAGTCAATTCGAAGGCCAAAAAAAAGGCGCCCTCTCGGGCGCCCGGTTCATCAGGTGGCTCAGGTGCCGCGCAACTGCTCGGCGACCTCTTCGCTGAGGCTTTTCTCATCCTCCTCTTCGATGCCCTCGCCGACTTCGTAGCGCACGAAGCTCGCCAGGGTTGCACCCTCGGTGTCCCCTTCCAGATCCCCGATGGTGATATCGGAGTCTTTGACGAACGGCTGGTTGACCAGCACGTTTTCGCCGCGCCACTTCTGGAGACGCCCGGAGACGATCTTTTTGATCACCGGATCGGGCTTGTCCATCTCTTCGGCCTGAGCGCGCAGAATCTCGCGCTGAGCTTCTTCGTCTTCTTCGGGGATGTCATCCTCGCGCAGATAGCCGGGATTCATCGCCGCGATGTGCATGGCGACGTCGCGGGCGAAGGACTCGATGTCGTCGCGGTCCCCTCCGTCGACCTTCACTTCCACCAGCACGCCAATCTGGCCGCCGGCGTGCACGTAGGCACCGATCAGGCCCTCGGCGGCTTCATAGCGGATGAAGCGGCGCACGTTGATGTTCTCGCCGATGGTGGTGATCTGGTCGGTGATGTAGTCGGCCACGTTGGCGTCTTCGCCAACGACGGTGACCTCGTTCAACTCATCGATGCTGCTGGCTTTCGACACCTGAACGGTCTCCACGATCTTGTCGACGAACACCTTGAACTGGTCGTTCTGTGCGACAAAGTCGGTCTCGCAGTTGACTTCCACCATCACCGCTGTGGTGCGGTCGTCGTCAATCCAGGTTTCGATCAGCCCTTCGGCAGCAGTTCGGCCGGCCTTCTTTTCGGCGGCAGCCTGGCCTTTCTTTTGCAGAAAAGCCAGCGCCTCGTCGAGGTCGCCGTCCGTCTCCTCAAGGGCTTTTTTGCAGTCCATGATGCCGGCCCCGGACAACTGTCGAAGCTCTTTGACGTCTTGGGCAGAAATCGCCATCGGTTACTCCTTATCGGTGATCTCAGTGGGGTGAATGTGGCGGCACCGGGTCGGTGCCGCCAGGTGTTGTAACGATTACCGGCGAGGTTTAGTCCGCCTGCGCCTGCTGATCGGGCTTCTCGTCATCCTGTTCGGGGCGCTGCACCCGCTGGACTTCCACGTCCTTGTCGCCACCGGCGGCGGTGAACTCGGCAGCTTCCTTTGCGGCCTGCCGGGCGCTTTCCTCGCGACGCTGGCTGGCGCGCTTGGTTCCTTCCAGACAGGCTTCGGCGATGGCCGACGAAAACAGCCGGATGGCCCGAATGGCATCATCATTGCCCGGAATCGGGTAGTCGATGCGCTCCGGGTCGCAGTTGGTGTCGCACACGGCGATGATCGGGATGTTCAGCTTGTTTGCCTCGCGAATGGCGATGTCTTCTTTGTGGGGGTCGACCACGAACAGCGCTCCCGGTGTACCGTTAAGACCCCGGATTCCACCGACGTTGTTTTCGAGCCGCGCCTTCTCGCGCTCGAACATCAACACCTCTTTTTTGGTGTACTTCGCGTACGAGCCGTCGCGCGACATCTTGTCGAGCTCTTCGAGCTTGTCGATCGACTTACGCATCGTCGAGAAGTTCGTCATCATCCCGCCGAGCCAGCGATTGATCACGTAAAACTGGTTGGCCCGATCCGCCTGCTCACGGATCGCATCCTGCGCCTGTTTCTTGGTGCCGACGAAGATCATGGACTTGCCTTTGGCAGCCACATCGGCGGCGAAATCGTACGCATCGGCGAACATCCGCACCGTCTGGCTGAGGTCGATGATATGAATCCCGTTTCGCTCCCCAAAGATGTAGGGTCGCATTCTGGGATTCCAGCGATTGGTCTGATGCCCGAAGTGCACTCCCGCTTCGAGCAGGTCTCTCATGGTTACCTGAGTCATGTCTCGTTTCCTGTTGTGGAATTTGTTGTTCGTCCGCCCTCGTCATCCTTCGAAATCCCACCTCAGATCCGCGCACGTGGCGCCATTCGAGGCACATGGGTCCTCCGTCGGAGGGCGTGTGAATTTGGCCGACCGCAGGTAACATACCCGTAGGTGGTACGCAAGGCCTCGGCGGCTCTAAAAATGCCATACAACTCGTCCCCGCTGATTTTCATCGCCCATAACGCCGACTCAATCCGGTGATCCGATGCCGCGCAACACCAGCATTCCCGCCTCGGTACTGATGC
>SKMT01000025.1 GCA_007120915.1 Myxococcales bacterium
ATTGGAATGGTCGAACGTATCGGGGGGGGGCTCTTGCTGCGCCGGGCCGCCGGCGGCAGCCCCGCCATGCGACAGGTCCGTCGATCGCTGCTCGGCGCCCGGGTTGCTCACCGGTTGTGGGCCCGATCCGGCGGTGGGCTGTGTGTCCAGCGATTCGTCTGCCGGCTGGGCCTGTTTATCACGGGATGAAGCGGTGGGTGGAACGTCGAGTTTCTCCGGTGCAAATGGCTTGAGAATGTCCGTGTCCAGCGGAGGTGGGTCGGGAGGTTCGTTGGGAGGTTCGTTGTCCGGGGAGTCGAGTTGCGGTTCGACTTCCGATTCGGCATCCGAGTCTGGATGAAGCATCAACGTGGGCTGTTCGCCCCGCTCATCGTCCGGTTCGATCTGGTGTACAGAGTCGGAGTTTTCGTCGGCTTGTTCAGTGGCGTCGAAGGTGTTGTCGGTATCTTCCTGTAGAAAGTCGACGTTGTCGGGGACATCGAACGGCATGGTGTCGAGCCGTTCGGTGGGCGCGGGCTCGTCGGCGAGTTCGCCGTCCCCGGCGCTGTCATCGACCCCGTCCGCTGTGTCCTCACCAGGCTCATCGTCGGTTCGCGCCACGGCCTCTGTGCCGGGCGAGGTATCGGGGGGCTGATCAGACTCATCAGAGGGGGACCCGTCGGTCTCGGGGCTTGATGGCTCACCTGAAGAGGCGGTGGACGACTTTTTGGTGAGCGTTTTCAGCCGGCTCGACAACGAGAGTTTGCCAGGACCGCTGGACGAATCTTGGTCCGAGGTTTTCTTCGAGGTTTCGGAGGGCGTCGGCTTCGAGAGGACGCCGGCGAGGGGAGTGGAGGACTGTTGGTCTTGTTCGTGCTCTAAAGGATCTTCGGCGGCCGATGACGTTCGAGGAGTAGAGTCTCCACCGAGATCGGGAGCATCGGTGGTTTCCGCAGGGGCGTCGTCGTCGCCGTCGTCGGAGGACGCAAAAGGCTGGCCGAGCACTGTAGATTTGCGTTTGCGAAGCAGGGTGGCCTTGGGTCGGTTTCCCCTCTGTCGTTCCTCCTGTACATCGACGGGACGGCCGGGTCCGGCGGGAACTTGATCGTCAGACGGTGAATCCCCTTCGTCTTCGCCGCCTGTGATGGCGCCTTGGACGGCTCCTTCTGTAGCCGGGGAGTCGTTGTCGTCACGGTCTGTCATCACGGGTCCGGCAGGGACACACCATTTGATTCGAAGACCCCCAAAAGGATAGCCTCCGGGGCCAGATGGGTCAATTACCCGGTGTGGTTACGGGGTTGTGACCTGAGTATTGGCACCGTCGCTATTCGGAGTTGTGATGCGTTCGTTGAGAGCGCGGTTGAACACGGCGTTCGTGTTGCCCACGGGGGTGATCGTCGTACTGCTGGTGGTGGTGGCGTACCTGGCGGCGCGCCAGGGGCTGGAGGATGAGCTGGATCGGCGCCTCGAGGAGGTCGGCCAGGTGCTGGCCGTCGATATGTCCGAGGGCATTGATGCAGCCCAGATCAGCCGACTCGACGAGTCGATGCACCGGGTGCGGGACCGACTCCGTGAGCGGCTGGGCGATGTACAGCAGTCCACGGAGGTGGGCCGGATCTTTATCTTCGACGCCGAGGCCCGCAGCCTGGTCGACACCGACGACGAGATCGGCTTCGGCGATACGCTCTACCGGATTCAGTCCGATCGCAGCGAAGTCCAACGGGCCTTTGACGAACAGGTAGCGACGTCGGGACCGCTGTTTCGGGCCGATGATGGCATCTATCACAAAACGGCGTATGCCCCCATTATCCATGAGGGAGAGACGGTGGCGGCGGTGGGGGTGGAGGCGAGCGCGGACTACTTTGGTTTGTTGACGCGCTTCGCCACCGTGTTGACACTTCTGTCCGCTCTGGGAATTGGTATCGTCGTCGCGATCGGGGTGTGGTTTTCGCGGGTGCTGTCGAGGCCGGTGGACACGCTGGTAGAAGGAGCGGAGCATCTCGCCGAAGGCCGGCTTCAAACCCCGGTGGTCGCTCAGGCGCGCAAGGGGCGCATCGGGACCGAGGAGTTCGATTTCTTGATGCAGTCCTTCGAAGAGGCGCGCGAAGCGATCCTGGAGCGAGATCAGCGCATGCAGATGATGCTCGGTGGTATCGCCCATGAGGTGCGCAATCCACTGGGCGGGATGGAGCTGTTCTGCGGGCTTCTCAAAGAGGATCTGTCAGGCGACGATGCCAACGCCGACAGTGTGCAGATGGTCGAGCGAATCGAGCGCGAGATCGACTATCTGGAGCGGGTGGTGGAGGGGTTTTTGGACTACGCGAACCCCGATGAACCGCGACTGGAGCGCGTCGACGCCGCCGATGTCGTCGATGAGGTCGCCGAACTTGTGGAGCCGGAGCTGATCACCAGTGGTTGTGAGCTGGACCGTCAGGTTCCCGATGGTCTGGAATTGACGGTAGACCGCGGGCAGGTGCGCCGGGCGTTGATGAATGTGGTCCGAAACGCCTGCCAGGCCTGCGCTGATGATCCGGCGCCGGTTGTGGTTCGATGCAGCGCCGAAGAACACCGGCGGGTCATTGAAGTCGTCGACGGCGGGTGCGGCATCGAGTCTGACCAGATCCAACAGCTGTGCCGCCCCTTCTACACCAATCGCGAGAAGGGCAGCGGGCTGGGCCTGGCGTTAACCCGGCGCATCGTCGATGCCCACGACGGTCAGTTGGACATCGAAAGCACCCCGGGCGAAGGGACGACGGTGCGCATGGTGTTCCCCTTTGATGACGACGTCAGCGCCGGTGATGAGCAGCCGGCTGACCAACAGCAGGTTCCCGAAGGGTGGCTTGGATAGTGTCGGGAACGAAATTAGTAACCGAGGCAGTGGATTGATTATGGCGAAAGCACTGGTGGTAGATGACAACGATACGCTTCGGCAGGGGGTCGTCGAGGTACTGGAGCGGATGGGTCATCAGGTGTTCGAGGCCCCCGGGGGCGCTGAGGGGCTTGAGCAGTTCGATGAGCAGTCTCCGGATCTGGTGATCACCGATCTGAAGATGGACGGTGTCGACGGAATGGAGGTGTTGCAGACGGTGCGCGAAGCCTCTCCGGAGACGGTGGTGATGATGATGACCGCCTTCGGCAGCATCGAGCGGGCAGTGGAGGCGATGAAGGCGGGGGCCTTTGATTTTATCGCCAAACCCTTTCCACCGGATCTGTTGCGTACCCGGGTAGAGCGAGCGCTTCAGATTCGCGATGAACGGCGTCGCACCGAGCGGCTGGAGCACGAAAACGAGATGTTGCGCCGCGACTCCGATCTGGAGTTTGACGCCGAAATTATCGGTGAGTCCCCGCCGATGAAACAGGTGCTGGATCGAGTGGAGCAGGCGGCCCACAGCGACAGCACGGTGTTTATCCACGGCGAGTCGGGCACCGGCAAGGAGCTGGTGGCCCGGGCGCTGCATCGCGCCTCCCCTCGAGCGGAGGGGCCCTTCGTGAAGGTCAACTGCTCGGCGCTGGCCGAAAGCCTGCTGGAGTCGGAGCTTTTTGGCCACGAAAAGGGAGCGTTTACGTCAGCTCACAAACGCCGGCTGGGCCGGTTCGAGTTGGCCGACGGTGGGACGATATTTCTCGATGAAATCGGCGACATCAGCCCGGCGATCCAACTGAAGCTGTTGCGGGTGCTCCAGGAGCATGAATTCGAGCGCGTCGGCGGCGAAGAGACGCTGAGCACCGACGTGAGGGTGGTCACGGCGACGAACCGCGACTTACGCCAGGCCGTCGAGGACGGTGATTTTCGCGAAGATCTGTTCTACCGGTTGCACATCATTCCCATCGAGCTGCCGCCGCTTCGGCGCCGACGCGATGACATTGAACTGCTTGTTCAGCACTTCATTGACAAGCTGGGCTCGCGTACCCGCTCGTCGGCCACCGAGGTCGACCCCGAGGTGCTGGAGGTGCTCAAAAGCCACTCCTGGCCCGGGAACGTCCGGGAGCTGGAGAATGTGATCGAACACGCCCTGGTGTTCGCCGGTGGGGATACCATCACCATCGACGAGCTGCCGCCGATGCTCGGCGGCGGTGAGGGCCAGCCGGAGGTGGGGTTGTCGGCCGTCGAGCAGAGCAGTCTGCCCGAAGTGCTCGAAGAGATCGAACAGGAGTTGATCGAAGAGGCGTTCGAGCGCGCCGGAGGGGTCAAAGCAGAGACGGCGCGACTGCTGGGGATCAAACCCAGTGCGTTGTACTACAAGCTCGAAAAGTACGATATCGAACAGGGGGAAGAGTCCGAAGAAACGACTTCCTGAGCCACTACACCCCCGCCCCCTTGACCTGGCTGTGAGGGGGTTACTAGTGTGCGGCGGACGTCGATACGTGGTTGGGAAGCACTGCTGCTTGAGATGAACTGGCCAGAACCGACAAAGGCATTGAGATGAGTGACATCGATTTGAGCGAATATGGCATCGACAACCCGGAGATTCTGCGCAATCCGGCGGTAGCTCGCCTCTATGAGGAGGCGATTCTTCATGACGAGGGCGCGGCGCTGGCGTCGACTGGAGCGCTGATCTCGTATTCTGGCAAGAAGACGGGACGCACTCCCAAAGACAAGCGCATTGTGCGTGAGCCGGGCAGCGAAGACGACGTCTGGTGGGGGTCGGTGAACATGGAGTTGAGCCCCGAGGGCTTTGACTTCAACCGCAAGAAAGCCATCGACTATCTCAACGGCAAGGACCGACTGTATGTGATCGACGGGTTCGCCGGATGGAACAAGAACCATCGGCTCAACGTGCGCATCGTCTGCGCGCGGCCCTATCACGCGCTGTTTATGCACAACATGCTGATTCGGCCCACCAAAGAGGAACTGGAGAACTTCGGCGAACCGGACTACGTGGTGTTTAACGCCGGGCGTTGCAAAGCCGACCCGGAGGCCGTCGAAGAGGTGGACTCCGAGGCGTCGGTGGCCCTTGATTTCGACTCCGGGCATTTCGTGATTCTGGGCACCGAGTACGCCGGGGAGATGAAAAAGGGCATCTTCACAGTGATGCACTACCTGATGCCGAAACGCGACGTGCTGTCGATGCACTGCTCGGCGAATGAGGGCCCCCAGGGCGATGTGACGCTGTTCTTCGGGCTTTCAGGTACCGGCAAGACGACGCTTTCCACGGACCCGAATCGCCAGCTTATCGGCGATGACGAACACTGCTGGAGCGAGTCGGGAGTGTTCAACATCGAGGGTGGCTGCTACGCGAAGACCATCGATCTGTCGAAGGACGATGAGCCGATCATCTACGACGCCATCCGCTACGGAGCGGTGCTCGAGAACGTGGTGTATGACGACGACACCCGCGAGGTCGACTACACGGACGACTCGATCACTCAGAACACGCGAACCTCCTATCCCATCGAGCATGTGCCGGACGCGAAGATCCCCTGCGAGGGCGATCATCCGAGCAACATCGTGTTTTTGACCTGCGATGCCTATGGAGTGTTGCCGCCGGTGAGCAAACTCAGCCCGGAGCAGGCGATGTACCACTTCATCAGTGGCTACACCGCCAAAGTCGCCGGCACCGAAGTCGGGATCGACGAGCCGCAGGCGACGTTCTCCGCCGGCTTCGGCGCCGCCTTTCTGGTGTGGCACCCGATGCGCTACGCCGAACTGCTCGCCGAGAAGATGCGCGAGCACGGCACCGACACCTGGTTGGTCAGCACCGGCTGGACCGGTGGCCCCCACGGCACGGGACATCGCATCAATCTGACGTATACCAGGGCGATTATTGACGCCATCAATCAGGGGGAGCTGGCGAACGCGCCCACCGAGACAGATCCATTCTTCAACGTGGACATCGTCACCTCCTGCCCCAACGTGCCGGACAACGTGCTGGTGCCGCGGGAGACCTGGGATGATCGCGAGAAGTTCGACCAGACCGCCAGGAAACTGGTGGGGTTGTTTAGCGACAACTTCAAAAAGTACGCCGATGAAGCGCCCCCGGCAGTGTTGGAATCGGCGCCGTCGGTGGACTGAGCCTGAGAAGCGACCTGGCAGGACGCGCTCCCGCAGGGGGATGAAGCGCCGCGGCCGAAACGTCCTGCGCGCAGGGATGCCTTGTGCTCCCGAGCAAATCGGCCGCAGTTCAGGCCGACACAAACAGCCACGTGGCTAGCCCTCGTGGGGCGGATTGCGCGCAGGGATGCCTTGTGCTCCCGAGCAAATCGGCCGCAGTTCAGGCCGACACAAACAGCCACGTGGCTAGCCCTCGTGGGGCGGGTCGGTCCGTTATATTAGTCCGGAAGATCAGTCATATAGGAGGGGTCGACGCCGAGTTCATCGATGAAGTCTGCGCGGATTTCATCGATGTTCTCGATGGCTCGGTCGGGATAGACCGGGGGAGCGAGTTCGAGAATTTCGTCGTTGCGGTGGTTTCGCACCGTCGTGCGGCGTGCCTCGTCGGGCTGCTGGGCGATCTGGTACTGATACGATTCGATGTGCTCGGCGACGGCGGTGATCTCTTCGGCGGAGACAGACCCGACATCCGCCAGGGACCGGGCTTTCAGCAGGGGAGCGACCTCTACAGCCTGTTGGGGGTCCAGCGACTCCAGCCCCTGTTCGCGGTACTGCATATCCAATTCGTGCACTGCTTCATCGAAGGGATCGGTCAGATCCTGGGCGCGGGGGCTGTCCTCCTGGACGGTGATGTCCATCTGGGGGATGACCACGGCGGCGATGACAAGAAAAAACACCACGGCCCAGAACAACTTGGATAGCTTCCTGGGTTTTTCGACTTTGGAGATCACGGTGTTGTGTCACTCGATACGAGACTGAAGTTGTCTCTGGTACAACAACAGCGCGCCGAGGCTCTTCCAGCGGAGGTGCTGAAGCGCTTCACACGCCTGTTGCCACCGGCCGATGAATGTACGGAGCCACTCGTCGTCGAGTTGCCCCGTCTGAAGAGGCTGTTCGTCGGGCAGCGGGCTGTCGAGCACCACCATAGAGAGGGGCTGGTGCGGTGACAAACCGTGCAGCCGGGGCGGGGGCGGGCTCTGATGGAGGGCTCGTCGCAATCCGTCGTAGAGCACCCGGATCGTCTCCAGAAGTTGTTCGTCTACATCGAGTTGCCCGGCCTCCCCGGCGGCGGCGATGTTCGCGATGGCGGGGGTGTTGGTGCGAAGCCATCGGATGGAGTCTTGCAGATGCAGGTGGAATTGGTAGCGACGCACCAGTTCGTCGGCGGAGTCGTCTGAGCAGCCTTCGGCAGCGCGGAGCATGGCGATCAGTAGTCGCCGATCCCGGTCTGCGAGCCAGCGGAAGTCCTCTTCGGCGCTGGAGGAAGCGCCGTTGACATTGCGCTCCACGCGCCGGATCGCTTCGGTGAACTGATCGCCCGTCAATGTGGCGAGCCGGTCTGCTAGCTCGTCGTCGCTCCAGTCGAGTGTTTCGGCTTCGGCGATGGCCGAAGAGAGCTCGCCGATTTCGATGAATCGGTGCCCATAGAGACGACGGTCATCTTCGGACAGCAGCAGCTCGGCATGTTCACCGTCGAGGAATGCCTGAACGTCGTCGATGCTGTTTGGTTCGAGGGTGGCGTCGAAGCGCGTGTGGTAGAGCCGGTCGGTGAGGCGACGGCGAAGCGCTGCGGGGTCGTCAAAGAGTGTCCAGGCGCTGCGGTCATCAAGTCGGGTCGGTCGGCAGGCTGCCCTCGCCTGGTCCTGACGGATCGCCGGGGAGGGATGCGAGGTGTCGCCGGGTTCGGTGGGGTCGTCGCCGGTTTCACCGCGTTGGTGCATTCGTTCCACAAGTTGCTGCTGGTGGTAAAACAGATCCTCCGTTCGCAGTCCCCGCCCGGCGGCATGTTCCAGATCGTAGAGGGTCTGCCCATAACAACGATCGGCGAGCTGAACCCGTTCAACAGCGCGGACGATGGCTTCGCTGCCGGTGGTGTTGACGGCGATGCGATCGGCCTGCAGCTCGAGCCGACGGCTGACGGCAGCTTCCAGATCTTCGAGCTTCTGGTGTACCCGCTCAGCGCTGCGACGGGTAACCACCGCCAGCGCCACCATGACCCTGGCGCCGACGCGGGAAGGAACCCTGCTTGCACGCCATCGGCAGGCGAGTTGTTCGGCTGCATCACAGCATCTGCTGATCTCGGCGAGCAGCCCGGCGGCCAGGCGAGCGTGGTGGTGCATCCAGAGGCTGCGCTGTGAAAAATGCCCCATTTCATGGGCCACAACCGCTTCCAGTTCGGTGCGGTTGAGCGCATTGATCAGCCCCATACCCAACAGCAGGTGTTGCTCGGAGGGACGGAAGGGATTGAACACCGAGTACTTCACAAACACCCCGGCGTTGACGTCGGGACGGGCGTAGACGTGGTCGGGAAACGGAGCGCCGGTGCGCTCGCACAGGTCGTCGAGGAAGGCAAACAACCGCGGCTCGGACTGCCGGGTCAGCTCGATGCTTTCGTCGTAGTCGACGTCGAGTTGACGGGTGAACCCGCGGGCAAGCCAGACCATCGAGACGCCCGAAGCACCGGCGATGACCAGCGCAACTGCCGCGATGGGGTCGGCCCCACCGGTGGCGAGGCGCATGACCATCGCCCCGGCGACTGCTCCGGCGGCGGTCAGTGCCAGCACAAAGATGCCGAAAAAGGCGAACAGCATTGCGGCCAGCCCCACCTTGTTGCGATCGATGCGTGGAGATTGGCGCAGCCGAGCCCGGCGCAGCCGGGCCGGAAGGGGAAGTTGTTCGGATACAACGGATGGGCGGGCCATCGGGGGACCTCCAATGCGAAAGTACTCCGTAGGAAAGCCCACCCGACAACTCGACTACGCTCGTCTGGAACTGCAGGGCTTCCGGCGAATTGTGTCTACTTCTCGGGACTTCAGATCCCGCCAGAATTGAACGGGGACCGAAGAGTTACAGCATTTCTGGAAAACTTCAATTCCACTGTCTCCATTGTAAGGGCGAGAGACGAGAGGGCAAGAAATTTGAGTTGGAGGAGTTGGAGAGTTGGAGGAGTTGGAGAGTTGGAGAAGTTGGAGGGTTGGAGAGTCGGAGAGTTGGAGAGTTGGAGGAGTTGGAGAGTTGGAGAGTTGGAGAGTTGGAATGACCACAGGAGCTCAAAGCACCTCCGCGCAGGGAGCCTTTACCCGCTACAGGAAACTGTGATGTGGATATCAGTGTTCATGCTCGGAGGTTGGCATGGGACGCGACCGTGGCTCCTGAGCATTCTCGGGCGCGCAGTTCAGCGCCCGACAAGAACAGCGATGGCGCCTTGGCCCATCGAACGGCGGTGGCGAAACCCGGAATGGC
>SKMT01000620.1 GCA_007120915.1 Myxococcales bacterium
ATGCATCCCCTCCGATCGGCGACGCTGGATACCCCCAGGCAAGCCTGAGGGCTGGGCGGGGCGCTAGCTCGCCATTTCGGGCCAAGGCCCGGGCTCGCTACAACCGGTCAAAACATTTCCGCCGTTCGAAACAGCACGGCCTGATCTGCTTTTTCTTGGCGTTCTTGGCGTCCTTGGCGGTTTTCTTGTGTTTTTCCTCTGCGTTCTTTGCGCCTCTGCGGTTCAAACCTGTTTTTCCTCTGCGTTCTTTGCGCCTCTGCGGTTCAAACCTGTTTTTCCTCTGCGTTCTTTGCGTCTCTGCGGTTAGACCCGGGTTTTCTCCCCACCTCGGCGGTTCCATTGAAACAGGGGGGGATTTGCTTAGGTTTGGAATGTGCAGCGGCCCCGGCGACAACGGCACTCGTTGCGGTTCGAAACATCGACGATCAACCTGCGGCATGGATTATGCACTACCATGCCGGTGTCGTGCTTGTTGGGAACAATGACCCCCGGTAACATGGTTCACAATTCGGAGTCTTCGTCTCGGCGACGAGCACTCGCGGCGATGAAGTAGTAACCGAAAGGGTGGCGCCTCATGGACGTGCAGCAATTTGAACAGGCCATCTTGAAAATGGCGTTTGAGACTGACGCTCGGATCACCACCGCGTCGGTCGCATACTACCTTGGGATCCCGTCCAGAAAAGCGAACGAACTGCTCGAAGAGTTGCTCGACCAGGGGGTTCTGGAACTGGACAGCGATGACGAGGGCAACCTCTTTTATCACCTGCCCAACCAGGGAGACGCCCCGGGTGTATCCGCCGGCGCCGAGGATGACGGCTGGAGCCGACTGGAAGCTGCTGCCGATGCCGCCGCCTCCGGTAACACCGACAACGCAGAACCGCCCGAACCGTCTCGATCCCAGCCGCGTCCCCAACTCGACTCCCAGTTCGTCGCCTCCGTGGACGACGAAAGCGCCGACGAGGCCTTCTCTCCCTCTCAGTTCAGCCCCCATCAGGGCGCTGACGGCCACTCTCCTGATCGCCCGGCTGACGGCCCCGACACCTCTGTGTACTCCACCGACGATCAGGGCGATCGCCGGTCCAATGACTGGTTTCACACCGGGGAGGAACCATCCCAAACCGGTCCCTACGACTACGGTCGCTCCCGGCGCTCCCGTAGCTCCCGGTTCGAAGGGATCCCGGGAGGCGTGACCAGCCGCATGGGCCGCACCGACGCTCGTGCGGACCGTTGCGGCTCCAGCTCCTCGGTGGTCGTCGAGAGCACCGCTGCCTGCGAACCGCGGCCACTGGCCGAGTCCAAGCCCACCGTCACCTCCTGCAACGAGGTCGACACCTCTCAGTTTTCTACCCACCAGGACTACGGCGGCTTCGGGTTTACCGCCCCCAGCAAGTCCACAGCCCTCGCCAAGACCTCCCACGCCGGCGAGATGGCCTTGCAGCCCGACGGCCAGCACATCGAGCAGCCCGAACACCAACCGGGGATGGCCCTGCTTTTGAGCCTCATCCTCTGCGGCACCGGCCAGATCTACAACGGCGAGGTCAGCAAGGGGATCATCATGCTGATCCTCTCCTTTCTGCTGTGGTTCGTCTTCCTGGGCTGGGTGGTCCACATCTGGTCCATCGTCGACGCCGTCGTCGTCGCCGAGCGGATCAACCGCAAGTCCGGATCACAGAACTGAGTTTTTCTGCTACATTCTGGTTTCCCGATCGGAATGAACTGGCATCGACGTTGCAGCCAGTCACGGATGATGACTGTCTTTTGATTGGCCTATCCCCCGATGTACGGCACCGTCCACAACCTGTGGCCGACCGCTGCTGCCCTGTCTGTGGCAGCACTGTTCGTACTCCCCTCCTGTACCTTCATCGAATTTGAGCCCAGCCCCTACCAGCCCCGGGGCGTCGATATCGTGTACTCCCAGCAGGAGGACATCACCTTTTTTGTGTGGCGCGTCGGTGACGTCGTCGACTTCGATCGCGTCGACTTCGAGCTGCTCGTCGACGGCGACTACCGGCCCGTCGACACGGAAGAGACCATCTTCCCCCATGCTCCCTACGAATGCGACCGCAACTACTACTGTCTGCAGTTTCAGCTCGACGGGAACCGCATCCCCGCCGGTGACGCACCGGTCGTGCGGGCTCACGACGATCTGCATGGCACCCTGGAGTCTCCCGAAGCTCGGGAGCACCAGGTAGAAACCACCTTCTCGATCGACCCTCTTGCCACCGACAACAACCGCCGCGCCACAGCGCAACGTACCGACTGGTTCGACGACGAAGAGATCCCGCTTCGCCGCCAGTGGCAGTGGGGGCTGATCGAATCGGACGGCGGAGAGTGCACCATCGGCTCACCCGACGGATGGTCGACTCTCCGACCCCGGGTCGAATTACCCCAGAACTGGATAAATTCCACCCCGTGCTTTGCGCTTCGGCCCCACCGATCCGACGGCGGCGGCACCGTCGTCGTCGATCGCCTGATCGAATCCCCCATGCTCTTCGGCGAAGACTTCGATGAGACGATTCCCTCCGAGAAGCATCCCGTCCATCTGGCCTTCCTCGTCAATCTGGAAGTGACCAACGAAGCGCGCTGTGAACAGTACATCGACTCCATCCGCAGCGAGATCTTCGACTCCCTCGACGAACTAGAGGACCACGAAGACTATCCCCGAACCGCCGGGTACGAAGATCTCGGCATCTACCGCCCTGTGGACAACACCGGCGAAGAGCAATCGGGGTGTACCCAGGACACCGACCACGTCTATCCCGTCGAAGACATCATCACCGACGCCGACGAAGCCACCGCCGGGAGCACCGAGATCTCCACACTGGTCGTCGTCTACCTGAACAACCTCGACCTGCCCCCCGCCCAGTCCAACATCGAGCGGCTGGCGCCGCTGTTCGAAGACCGCCCCGAAGACGCCGATCCCCACTACTACGGCTGGGCCATCGGCTCGCACACTGTGCTCTCCATCTTCCCCTGGAACGAGACCACCCCCTGGGCGCCGCTGGAAGACGAGAATTTTCTGCCCGCCATCGAAACAGACGTCCAGCGCCAGTTCCCTCTTCGAAGCACCGACTTCGACGGCGATGACACCATGACCGTCCATGCCCCCAATGCGTCGGACGACCCGCAGCACGTGCGGTTGTGCACTATCTCTCCTCAGCCACAGCGCGTCGCCCTTCCCCCCGGCGAGCCCGGCCCCTACGATACGGACACCTGGGCCTGGCCCGACGACAGAAGCCCGAAGTTGTTCTTCGACATCCCCCCCCAGCGATTCGTGCGCTACCCCGACTTTAACGAATACCGCATCACCGGCGCCTACGAAGTGTGCGATCAGTACTGCGATCATCCGTTCATCGCCTCCGACGGGCAGGTACACGACTCCTGGGTCGACGCAGAAGGGGCCTGCCGATGGGATTGAACCACCACATCTTCCAGCGCCTGCTCGCCGTGGCGGTGATCGGGCTGTTGCTGGCGGTGTCATCGCCGGCAGCCGCAGACGGTGACGACGAAACCACCCTCCAGGAGCGCTTCGCCTCCAAGGAAGGCAGGCTCTACGCCCAGCTCGGCGGCCAAGCGCTGATCCGCGACGACTTCTATTTCTCACCCGGAATCGGCGCCGATGTCGGCTACTACTTCAACGAACAATGGGGCGCCGAACTCAGAGGGGCCTGGTATTTCTCGCGGCTGTCCCACACGGGCGAACAGATGGCCGAAGACCACGGGTTCGCCCCCGACATGCGCGCCCCCGACGCCGCGGTGACCGCCGGCGCCCGCTACTCCTGGGGCTACGGCAAGGTGTTGGCCACCGGTGATTTTTTGGTGCACTTCGATCCTCAACTGGTCGCTTCGGCGGGGGTGACCTTCGCCGAAGAGCGAGTGGTGCCCACCGTCAACACGGGCGTTGGCTTTCTGGCCCACTGGCGCTTCGGGTTCCGCACCCAACTCGACCTTCAGGCCAGCGTACACGTCGAGCAACGAGACCGCGGCTGGATCCCCGCCTTCGGGTTCGCCCCCGTACTCAGCGTCGGCTGGTCACCACCGGCGGGGGGATTCTGATGGCACCGAAACTCAACAGTTACCCCGTAACATCCTCCCTCGTACTCTACCTCCTCATTTCCCTCTCAACCGCCTGCGTCTCCGCCGACGACTACGTCCCGCCCCGCGACGACATCTTCGCGCCTCTGCACCACGCCGACCTCGCCGAGTTCGACTACCGGCTGTCGCTGGACGAACACGCCGGGCGCGACGACGCCTACACCGCCGTGGGCCGGGCGCTGTTTGATCTCGCGACCTGCCGCGACATCTCCGACCCACCTGCGGTCGTCGAAGAGGACCCCGAAGCCCTCCTGGCCTACGAACTGGTGCGGCTCGAACAGAAACGTCGCTCTCGGCTGGTGCGCCGCTACACAGAGACCGAGCGCCATCCCTGGCACGCCTCCACGATTCACGAAGAGTTTAGCTCGCCTCATTTTTTCGACACCGAGGCCGACGTTCCCGAGGGCGACCTGATCGAATGGCCCGACCTCGGCGAGGGCTGGCCCGACGAGTGGCCCGCCCCCCGCGACGTCTCCACGCGGTGCGATGACCTCATCGAGCATCGCCGCGATGGTCCAGTCGCCGAGCCCTTCGACGATGTCAACGAAGACAGCCTGGCCGCCCATCTCGTCGATGAGTGGCTCCAGACGCGCCGCGTCGACCGGGCCGTCGAACACCTGGACGACGACTCGCCGCTAAAGCCGCGGGTCCAACATCGCATCGGCGCCCATCGAGCCGATCTGGTCATCGCGTTGCGCAACGACGACGAAGCCATGGATGCCGGAAAAGAAGCGATCGCTGAAAGCACGGATGACGTGCTCGACGAACTGCAACGACTCGGCGGCGACGACCCACCGGTGGACCTCGATCTTCGCGCCGCCTGGCTCGCCATCGCCGCCGGTGATGACGACACCGCCGTCGACGCACTGGTTCGGCTGACCGACCACCCCGACGACGGCGTCGCCGATGCGGCGCGGTACTACGCTGTGCAACTGGCCTGGCTTGACGGCGACTGGGAGACCGCCGCCGCGCTGGGCGACCGGATGATCGACGGCCCCGCCGAACTTCGCTCCGCCTACGCCTACTTCGCGGCCACCGCCCACCAGCACGTGGGCAACGACGAGAAATTCTTCGGGCTCTCCCGCGACGCGTTGCAGGGCCGCTCCCGCGACGCCGCCGACCCCTTCGCCGGATCGCTGTACCGCCAACTGCTGCGCGAGCTGGTGCGCTTCGACGTCGACGACCGCACCACAGAGCTGCTCGAAGAGTTCGGCCCCCGCGCTGAGCTTTCGACCCGGATCCGGGAACTCGCCGAGGTGGCCGTCGACATGGGCTACCCCGACACAGCGCGCCAGCTCGCCGAACCACTTCTCGACGACACCCGCGACGCGCGAAAACTGCCGCGTATCCGCGCCACTCTGGCGCTGGCGGCGTTTCTCGAAGATGACCGCGACGAATTCGACCGCCACGTCGAACAACTGCTGCATCGGCCAGACCAACTCCAGGAGGCGATCCCCCGGGAGCGGCGCGCCGCCTTCTTTGCGCACCGCGACACCGAACTGGCACGGGTTTTGCGAGCAACATTGCCCCTGATGGCACAGTGGGGTGACGATCCGGGTGCACAGGCGTTGCGCCAACAGTGGCTCGAAGTGCTGGTCGAACAGACTCGCACCTTCTTGCGCACCACCCCCGAAAGTGCGGTTAGCGAAGATCTTGCTGAGCTGTATCGGCTCGCCGGAAGACTGCTCGACGATCACCCCCGCGGTTACGCCGAGCGGGTGGGCGAAGAAGAACCATCGGCGTCGGCGCTGGTGCTGGGCACCGTCGACATGCCCCCCACCCCGCCGCTTGACGAAGCCCCCCGGCCTCAGCTTCGCTGGCCGGAGATACCGTCGCTGCTTCTGATCCCGAGCGGTGGAGTGCCGCCCGACCAGTTTACGAACGCTCTGGAACCTGATTCGGAGTCGCTGTGAAACGGTTCGCCTACAACACAACGGCCACGGCATCGGCGATGCTCTTCATCGTCGCCGCCATGCTCGTTGGTGCACCGGCGAGCGCCACTGCAGAACAGCAGCAGAAGACCTCCTGTGAAGCGCACGACGACTGCGCCGATGACGAGCAATGCATCATGGGCTGGTGTGAGCCCGCCGAAGACACCGATAGCACCGAACTCCGTGCGGCCGACGAACACGCAGACCTTGCCGCGTTCCTCGACGACGGTGGCGCCGACGCCGCCTGCGGCTCAGACCGCCGATGCCGCATCCAACGGCTGCGACAGCGAAACCAGATGCGCCGCCACTACGACGTCGCCCAACAACAGAAGGCACTCGAAGAAGAGATCGACGACCTGTTCGCCGAAGAGGCCAAACGTGTCGAGCGCATCGAAAACCCCATCAGCGTCGCCGTTCAGTACCACCCCTTCGGATGGGGGATGGTGATGGGCTACACCTTCGATGGACAGCTACGCGCAGACTTCTCGGTCGTGTACGAAGATCGGCGTATCAGCTACGGTGGCGGCACGAATGATGAACCGACGCTAAGCGGCAACCATCAGGTGTGGTACGGCACCGGGCACATCACCTACCTGCCGTCGCGCGCCTGGTTTTCGCCCCTGGTGTCGGCAGGCTTCGGCATGGGCGGCGGCGAATTCAATGACGCCAATAATCCGGGAGTTCGCTACCATTATTTAACCGGTGCCGTCGGTGCTGAAGGCCAGTTCGACAGCGGTATGCTGGTGCGCACCTCCTTCCGTTACGGGCGGCTTCTGTACAACCAGGCCCGCCGCGGCCCCGGCGACTACGACGAGCGACGCCGCCAGGCGCTGCGTGAATACGTCAACGACGAAACCATGATTGGATTCGACTTCGCAATTGGATGGGCGTTCTGATGACCCTGCTGTACCACAACCTTGAGTCGATCGGACCGTCGGCGGCCCCCCCGCGGCGCGTTCGAAGACCGTACGCCCACCGAGGCGTGACCATTTTTGCACCAATCTTCGCCGCACTGTGCCTTCTCTGTACTCCCGCCACAGCCGAAGACCTGGGAGGAGAAGACGCCACCGTCGACATGCCCGGCGACGAAGAGCCCCCCCCGCAGCAACAAGCCGACGAGCCCGAGCAACAAGACGACGTCGAACAGCAGGATGAGCTGGAAGCGTTACGCGAACGCGCTCGCGCCGAAGAGAGGGAAGCCGAATACCGCGACGCCGTCGAACGCCAGATTCAGACCGGCCAAGACGCCGTGCACATCTATCAGCTCGCCGAGGAGATGGTCGACGAGGTCATCGCCGATGTCTCCGAGCTCAACGCCGACGCTCTGGCCCCGGCGGCGATCCGCCAGATGAACCTGACGCCCAACCTGAGCGTGCACTTCGGCGATTTCGTCGAATCGACGCTTCTGACCAGCCTGGCCAACCACACCGACGTGCAGGTCAAACGCTGCGTCGCCTGCAGAGCCACCCGCTCCCGCGTCGAGGATGACGACTGGGTGGTCACCCGCGGGCTCGTCAACCAGGACGACCTGGCACGCGAGGCCGACCGCCTCGGGGTGAACACCTTCGTGGACACCCGGTTTGCCTTCTACCCACAGGCCAACGTGGTGGCCTTGCAGGTGGAGTTTTTCCGCGCCGACGACGGCGCCGTCATCTGGAGCGAAACCTACCGATCCGACGCCACCACCGCCGCGATTTTGCGCACCGGCGACCGCGTCGAAAGCCGCGACGAGCGCGTCGAGGAGTTGGAGCGCCGCCTCGATGAACGTCCCTACTACGGTTACCAGGTGCGCGCCGGCGGCGGTTACATCCCCTACGACGCGCCCGACGGCGGGTTGGGCGGGATGATGGGCGGCGTACTTCTGTACGAGCGGTTCGGCCCCGAGTTGACCTACCTGTACGGCATCGGCGTCGACGGCTTCGCCAACTTCAGCGAGGGCAGCGAAATCATGGGCGGGTTTCTCTACGGCACGTTGCAGACCGAAATTTTCGAGCCGAATCTCAACCGCCCCACCTTCCGCACCGGCCCGGCGCTGGGCGGGTTCGTCGCCGGCAACGAAGGCAACTCCGTGGTCGCCGCCTGGGGCATCGACGCCATCTTCCAGTACCGGCTCGGCGCCGGCGTCAGCGCCTTCTACTTCGTACCCACCGAGTTCGATGAACACGACCTCGGCGGCTTCGGAATCAAAGGTCGCATCTCTTTTAACTGGTAAGCGGTGACTGACATGAACTACCCCCTACAACGTTCTGACTTCCGACGTCCGCTCCACCCATCTTCCCCCCGGGGGGAAGTGGCCGACCGCAGGCAGGTCGATGGGGGGATCCGAGCTATCTGCACCCTCCTCCTACTCTTCACCACGCTGTCCGCCTGCGCCCACATCGACTCTGAGGAACAACAAGAATCGGTCATCGTCGTCCCCTCCTCCGCCACCACCGAGCCGGAGTATCTGGGTGACGGGTCGATCCCGGACAGCCGACTGGTCGTGCGCATGAGCGACGGCGAACGCGACTGGGAGTACGAACTGCCCTCCGATCAGGGCTACGAGCTTAGCATCCCGCTGAGGGACCAGCGTGACGACGTGCGCGCCGACCACCACCCGCTCACCCGCGCCGACCAGGAGCTTCTGGACCATCTGCGCCGCACCGACCCCGACTTCGAACGCGAGGGCATCTACGTCGACGACGAACATCTGTTAGACGACGAAGACCGCCCTGCAGCCGACCCCGATGCCCCCTCCGAAGCCGATCCCGCCCCCACCCGACCGAGCTACCTTCGCGGCATCGACGAGGTGCAGCGACTCTATGAGGCGGGCCACTACGAACAGGCGATGATCCAGCTTTCCGACCTGGAGAGCGCCTATCCCAACGATGAACGCATCATGTCGATGAAGGGCACTCTCTGGCTGGAGTTGGGCCGCGAGGATCTGGCGCGCGACAACTGGGAACAGGTCTTGCAGATCAATCCCGACAACGAACCGGTCCAGCAGGCACTTCGCCGCCTCGAAGGCGATATCGACGAACATCAGCTCGGCGAAGACGAGCAGATCGAGCAATTCGAAGACGACCAACCGGAGTAACACTCTCCGAGAACTGGAACATCTCGACACCGGAAACTGCCATGCACGTTTTGATCGGAGCACTTGTCATTATCGGCTCGTTTCTGGCCGCCTTCCAGTACATCTCCATGGATTTCGACGGGTTTTTCCACCTGTATGCAGCGATCCTGCTGGCCGGCGTGCCCATCGGGCTGGGCATTTTGACCTATCGGTTCACCACCATCGGCCGGGCAATCCGGGGGCTGTTCACCAGCCTCGTCAAGAATCCGGGGGCTGAACGAGACCGCCTCGTCGAAAATCTCGTCGCCTTCGCCCGGGCTGTTCGAGCCGATCGGCCCGCCGACGCCGCCGCGATTCTGGAGCGCGAAGACGACGCGCTGTTCCGTCACCTGGGCCGCCAGGTGCTCGACCAGACCGAGGTCGAGGAGATTGAGCTGGACGCGCTTCTGGTGGGCCGGCGCCAACTGACGGACTACAAAAGCGGCGAAAAGGTCTTCGGAAGCCTCGGTGATTTCGCCCCGGCGATGGGCATGATCGGTACCGTCATCGGGCTGATTTTGCTGCTGGCGAACATGCAGGACTTCGAAAACCTGGGCCCCGGCATGGCCATCGCCCTTCTGACGACGTTCTACGGGCTGCTGTTGGCACACCTGCTGTATCTGCCGCTTTCCAGAATGATCGCCGACCGCCGCTCCCAGCGCGCCGAAAATCTCAACCTGATCGCCGACACGATGGTCAAGATTGCCCGCCGACGACCGATCCATGAAATCCAGCAGGCCGTCGGCGCCGGGCTCTCCGGCGGCCAACCCCGAGGAGCAGACGGTACTCACTCCAGGAGTTCCGGATGAACTGGCTGGGTCAACAGCGCTACAACGACACCGATCGGGGACCGCGTGTCGCCTGGATGGTCACCTACGCCGACATGATGACCATCATCCTGACGTTCATGATCCTGTTGCTGTCGATCTCCACGATCGCCCAGACCAAATACGAAGTGATCGTCGAGCAATTCACGGGCGAACGTGTGGGCAACCTGCACGACGTTCAGGAAGCGATCGACGAGATCATCGCCGCCGCCGAGCTCGACTCCGATGTCGACACCGACTTAGACGACGACGGGCTGACCGTCGAATTCTCCGACGCGCTTCTGTTTCCCACCGGCAGCGACGAGCTGCGCGATGAGGCACTGCCGGTATTCGAGCCGATCCGCGTGCATCTGGCCGAAGAGCTGGACCCGCACTACGGAATCATCGTCGAGGGCTACACCGACGATGTACCCATCCACTCCGGACGGTTCGCCTCCAACTGGGAGCTGTCCGCCGCCCGGGCCATCCACGTCAAAGAGCGCCTCGAAGACGCCGGGGTCGACCCCCGACGGCTCTCCATCGAGGGCTACGCCGACACCCGGCCCGCCACCGACGTCGACCTGCTGCACGAAGAGACGGTCGCCGAACTCGATGACGACAAGCTCGAAGAGGTTCGCTCGGCGAACCGGCGGGTGGTCATCCGCATCGACACCATGCCCGCAGAACGAATCGAACAACTGATGGAAATTTCGCCCGACTACGAGCAATACCACCCGGACCACCGGGAAGATGATGATGACGATGACGACGAACCGGACCGCTCCGGACCGTTCGGCACCGACTGACGGTTTCTGGCTCCCCACAAGCGCAGCGCGTGGGGAGCTGTCGCGAAGCGACTGAGGGGCCCGACATGTTGCCCGTACACTCTCAACGATCGCCGAGGAACGAATAGATGCCCAGCCTCGTACCAGGAGACACCGTGACGCTGCGTGTGATGACAACGCTTCTTGCCGGCGCCGCCTTGCTGCTGGTCACCTCCACCGCCTTCGCCGACGGCATCGAAAACACCGCCGTCGAGGAGGCCGAAAGCACGGCCGAACGCCAGGCCCGCGGCGAGATCGAATCGCTGATTGGCAGGCTCTGCCCCGGCCGCTGCGAGCTGGTTGATCTGGATGTGACCGCCGATGAACCGCGCGCCGTCGGCGACGTACGCCCCGGGTTTGAGGGCTCCGGCGGCCCCTCGGACTACGAGGTGGAGATCCGACGCATCGAAGCCACGGTGATGATGGACGCCGATCTGCCCGAGAACTTCCAGGCCAACCTGCCCAGGATGGCCCAGTTCCGCCTCCAGGAGCTCGCCGACGATGTGGAGGTGCGCCCGGAGATGCTCGACTTTCCCTCCCCTCAGATCCCGCCGACCCCGGAGGGGTTTGAGCGCACACCGGAACCTCCCCCGCCGATGCCCGAACCGCTTCCCGCCCCGGAACCGGAGCCGGCGGAACAACCGGAAGACGACGAGGACGAAGATGCCGACGAAGAAGACGAAGCCGTCGCCGAGGCGCCCTTCTGGCAGCAGGCGCTGCCCTGGATCGCCCTGCTGTTGACCCTGCTGATTCTGGGCGGGCTGATCATCCTGATTTTGCGACGGCTCGAGGCGCTGACCACCGCCGCCGACCGCTCTGACGCGCCCGAAAGCGCCGATAGCGACAGCTCTCGCACCGAACCGATGCCCGACACCGAACAGCTTCAATCAGAGCTGACCCGGTCGCGCTCGGCGCTCAACGAGATGCTGCGCCAGTGGATTCGCGACAACCCCGAAGAAGTTGCCCTTCTGGTGCGGCTCGTCGGCCCGGACATCCTCTCCGATTTGCGCCGCGACCCTGAGATGCGATCGGAGCTGCGGGTCGTCAGCGACCACGTCGCCTCCATCGACGAGCGCATCGACGCCGCCACGGCCAACGCCATCGTGCGAAAAGCCCGGTCGCGCCACGAGGCCCAGCAGGTGATCTCGGACTCCGGCGCCGACGCTGAATGGGAGTTTCTCGAAGGGCTGACCCTCGGGCAGATCGCCAAGCTGTTGGACGCCACCTCTCGCCGGGAGACCGGGTTTGTACTTACCCGGCTCCCCGCCGCGGTGCGCTCCCGGTATCTGGAACAGTTAAACCCCGACAGACGCCGGGAACTGATGCTGGAGGCAAGCTCCGGGGAGGGCCTGTCGCGCACCGAATCGCGCCGGCTCGCCGGACGGCTCCGACGTGTCGCCGAGGAGTTCCCCGACCACGCCCGCGAAGCCGAGGGCCGGGCAACCATGCTCATCGAAATGCTGGAGTCGATGGGCGCCGACGAGCGCCGCGACGTCATCTCCGATCTGCTCGACGACCGCCCCGGGATCGCCCGGGCGGTGCTGGCAAACATCTGCCTGGAACGTGCGCTGATGCACGTGCCCGATGACGCCATCGCCGACACCGTCCAGCGCATGCCCGTCGAGGCGCTGACCACCTTCCTGCAGGGCACCGACGACATCGTATCGCAGCGGGTGCTCGACGCGGCGCCTCCGGCCAAGCGCCAGGCCGTGACCACGGAGCTGTCGTTGGAAATCCCGGTGAACCGGGCCGACTTTCTGGAAGCTCGCCGCGAATTCTCCGACGCCATTGTCACCAATTTGCGCCGCGGCGGCTACGACGTCATCCAGTTCAATACTGCCGCACTCGACGCCAACTCTCCTCGCTCAACCGAACCGGAGGTGGCCCAATGAACGTCTGCCGAAGCTACGGATCTGTCGCTCTGATCGCGCTGTTGTGTCTGCTGCTCGCCAACTGCACCATCGTGCGCGACTCCAACGGTGAAAACAACGACGAAAACAACGACGACAACGCCTGGCAGATCAACGACGAAGAACCGCCGTTCAACGACATCCCCATCGACGCCAAAGTCGTCGACGCCGTGGTCTTCGTCGAACTGACACGGGCGCACTCCGGGATCGCCGCCGGCTATCACGCCTTTCTGAATGAAGTGCAGATCGCACTGGCCGCCACCCACGGGATCTTCGTACGAGACCTGGCCGTCGCTCCGATGTACCGCCGCCACGGCCACCGCGCTCCCCTGTTGTACGGCCGGGGAGACGACAACAATCTGCAGCACAGCCTCGAGGAGTCGCTCGCCTATTACCTGACCGACGAGGGCCGCGGGCACCTCGATGATCGCGTCGACGCCCCCGCCGAAAACACGGCGGCGCTGGGCATGGAGCTGGCCCAGGAACCGGTCTACAACCCCGAAGCCGGCTCCGGGGACGGCAGCCCCTACTTCACCTCCCCGGAAGACGGCTTCATCGTCTTCTACATCACCGGCAGCGAACGCGACTGCAGCCACGACGATGCCGATTGTGCCATCAACGGTGACACCCCGGCTGAATACTTTATGCAGTCCGACTCCGAGGGGGGCGCCCAGTGGCTCAGCCTGCCTGGAGGCAGCGTCGAACCAGACCAGATCGCCCATGCGACCATTACCACCGAGGAAGGGGTCAGCTACGAGGAGTTTTCCGAGCGCTGCACCGGCCGCCCCGACTTCCCGCGAGCGTACCTCGACTTCATGGAGCCGTCGGACAACCTGTTCTTCGAACCGTTGGTCAGCGACATCAACGCCGCCGGCGGCGTGGCCACCCACACCGACATGTGCACCGCGCTGTCCAGCGGGCTCGACGGTGCGGCGCTGACCACCGCCGCCGACATCGCCAACGCCGTGCGCTGACCCCCCATGGACCGACGCCGCTCTCATATCGCCGCTTATGTAGTCGCCCTGCTGCTAGTATTTGTGGTGGGCATCTTGCTTGGCCGCGGCGTCTGCGCCCCCCCACCGGAAGAGCCCGACGAGCCCGATTGCCCACCACAACCACCCCGCGTCGTCGAGGTCTGCCCCGAAGACGAAGAAGAACCACCGCCCGAAGACGAACCCGTCGAACCGCAGGCCGAACCGACCCAACAGCAAACCGATCCGCTTCCCGACGCCCCACCGCCGGTTGACCCCGAACATCGCCGCCGGCTGTTGGGCTGGGCCCAGGACCAATCGTCCACCCTCGAAGGCTGCCCCCGCGACCGCGGTCAAACCCACCGGCTCGGCATCACCCTCGTGTTGGACGACGACCGCCACGTCGACGACGTCTCCATCAGCGCCGAAGACGACCTCGCAGGCGAATTACGCTCCTGCCTCAAAGAGCGGATGCACCAGTGGGAGTTGCCCGAAGACATTGAGCCTCCGGGACGGGAGTTGTTCTTTCAACTAACGCTGTGACTGTCGGGTCAACCCCGTTATCCCCCTATCTCCTCTTGGTTACACCCGTTCGCTTCCCAGCGGTTCGGTTCATGATCTACGAGCGACAGCATCTCTCATGCAACTAATTTGCATTTGCACTTACGATACGCTAAACCGGGGAGCCTGTGGAATTGACCATCGAACAATCCCCGAAATCCAACGGAGTACCCCACGATGTTGAACCGCACGATGAAACTACTCGCCACCGCCCTGGTGCTTCTGGTCGCAACGACCATCGGCTGCGGCGAAGACGACGAGTTGCCAGATGTCTTCACCGTCGAACTCATCGACCGCTCCGATGACGAAGTGGTCGGCTACCATTACGACGACCACTGGCACGGGGACATCGACCTGAAAGCTGACATGGACGAGAGCGAATACGAAAGCTTCGGCTTCCGGTTTCTCGACGCCGACGACGAAGAGCTCGACATCCCCCTCGGCGACGACGGCTACGGCTACACTCTGGACATCGACGGAGATGAAGACGCCGTCCACGCCGACACCCACAGCGATCACTTCCATCTGCGCGGTGGCGAAGAGGGCCACGTGGAGCTGTACTTCGACTTCGAGCGAGATGGTGCCCTCTTCTTCGACACCCGTGGACAGGGGTTTGACGTTTGGATCGACGCCGAGAGCGACAATGGCGAACACGACGAGCTACAGGTCTCCGAATTCGTACTTCTCGACCGCGCACACGATCCGCACGAACCGATCGCTGACGTTGACGACGATCACTGGCACGGAGAGTTCTCCGACGGCATCGAGCTGACCATCGCCGACGACACCGACGACTATGAAACATCCGCCGTCGGCGAGGGCCACGCGGTCTCACTCGGCGCGATGGTCGAAGAGGAACACGACGACCATACGGATCCCGTCGATCTCGACGGCGACCCCTACGAACTGGAAGTTGACGTGACCGACGCCGACTACGAGACCTACCTGTACCTCGACAATCATGGAGACCACGTCCACATCGTCGGCGCCGAAGCAGGCCATGCCCACGTGGTCTTCCAGATCGTGCACCGCGCCGACGACGAGGTCGTCTACGAAACCCCCGAATTCGATGTTGATGTTGTCGATGAGTGATCATTTCTGAATACGGGAGCACTTTCTCTCGTCGAACCAACCACCCTCCAGAGGGGTATCGACCGTCTCGGGCGTCGCTTCTGCGGCGCCCGAGGCGTTTCTTGGTGCAACCTTGCGCTTCCAGCCCCTACAATGCGCCCCAAGCACCCCGCCGATGAACCCGCCCCCACAGGAGAATCACCGTGAGCTGGAATCTCCGCGACATCTCGACGCTGCGCAACATCGATCTGTTTCATCACGTCTCCGACGACGCCCTCGCCGCGTTGTCGGCGGTCATCCGCACCCTCCGGGTCGATCCGGGAGAGGTCATCTTTCACCAGGGCGACCCCGGCGAAGCGCTCTATTTCATCCTCGACGGCGAGGTCCGCATCTCCACCGATGTACACGACGTCGGCGAGGAGGCGCTGGCATTTCTCGAATCCGGCGCCTGCTTCGGCGAAGGTGCGCTGTTCGACGACGACCCGGTGCGAAGCGCTCACGCCATCGCCGGCACCGCCTGTCATCTGGGTCTGATCCCCCGCGACGAGTTCCGCGAGTTGATGAAAAACGACTCCGAACTCGCCGTCGAAATCCTGCGCAGCTTCGTCACCACCCTCTACGATCGGCTTCGCGACACCAACGAAAAGCTCTCCTTCTTCGCCCTCAACGACATCTACGAATAACCCAGTGCCCAGCCCCGATTGCCCAGCGCCCAGCGCCCAGCCCCCAGCGCCCAATTTATGGTTGCCCCACACCCGGCACTTGATTACACTCCCTCCGGACAAGTAAGTACATACTCACTAACCACTGTCACCGCACGGAGAGACGCGCCATGTCCCAGAAGAAATACCCGCAATTCACTGAAGAACACGAAATGTTCCGCAAGGCCGTTCGCGACTACTGCGAGAACGAACTTGCCCCCAACGCCGAGCAGTGGGAAGAGCAGCGGCTGTTTCCCCGCGAGGTATACGAAGAGATGGGTCGGCTCGGCATTCTGGGCTGCCGCTATCCCGAAGAAGTCGGCGGTGCAGGCGGCGACATCTGGTACACCGCTGTGCTCGCCGAGGAGCTGCCGCGAAGTGAGATGGCCGGGTTAGCGATGTCTGTGCTGGTCCAGACCGACATGGCTACCCCAATCATCAACGCCATCGGCACGGACGAACAAAAAGAGGAGTTTCTCAAACCGGCCATCAAGGGCGAGAAGATCGCCGCGTTGGGTGTGTCCGAACCTGACGCCGGAAGTGACGTCGCCGGCATCCGCACCCGCGCCGAAAAACAGGGCGACGAGTACGTGATCAACGGCCAGAAGACCTGGATCACCAACGGTACCCGCGCCGACTTCATCACCCTGGCCTGTCGCACCGATCCGGACGACCGCTACGGCGGGCTGACCCTCTTCTTGTTCCCCACCGATGTCGAGGGCTTCGAGGTGACCAGAAAGCTCGAGAAGATCGGAAACCACTGCTCCGACACCGCCGAGTTGTTCTTCGACAACTGCCGAATTCCGGAGCGCTACCGGCTGGGCCACGAAGGCGCCGGGTTCTACCACATCATGCAGAACTTCCAGGGCGAGCGTCTCGTCGGCGCCCTCACCGGCACCGCCGGCGCCCAGATCGTGCTCGACAAGACCGTGGAGTACTGCCAGGACCGCGAGGCCTTCGGCAAGCCACTGACCGGCTTCCAGGTCACGCGCCACAAGATCGTGGATATGGAAACCGATCTGGAGGCCTGTCGCCAGCTTACCTACCACGCCACCGACCTGTATGGCCGGGGCATCCCCGCCCAGCGTGAAATCTCGATGGCCAAGCGTCTCGTCGGCGACAAGGCGATGGAAGTCATCGACGAGTGCCTCCAGCTTCACGGTGGCATGGGCTACGTCGAAGAGGGACCGGTCGCCCGCGCCTGGCGCGACACCCGCCTGATGTCCATCGGCGGCGGCACCCGCGAGATCATGAAAGAGATCATCGCCAAGCTGATGAATCTGTAACGTCGATAACGTCGATAACGATACCCTCGCCGGCCTACCGGCGGGGGTTTTCTTTTTGCTGCAATTGCCGATACGTCAGCACCGGTTTGCGCGCCGCCGTCGTTTCGTCCAGCCGGGTGCGGAACGCATTCTGCGGAGCACGCTCCAGAAGCTCTGGTGACTCCTCGGCCTCCCGGTAGATCGTCTCCATGGTGTCGACAAATTCGTCGAGACTGCGCAGCGACTCCGTCTCTGTGGGCTCCACCATCAGCGCCCCGTCGACGTTGAGCGGAAAGTAGATCGTCGGCGGGTGAAATCCGTAGTCGATCAGCCGCTTGGCGATGTCCATCGTCGACACCCCCAGCTCCTTGAACGACTGGTCGTCGAAGACCACTTCGTGCATGCAGCGCCCGGGGAAGCTGACGTTGTATCGGTCGGCGAGCCGGGCGCGCAGGTAGTTGGCGTTGACCACGGCCCGCTCGCTGATCTTCGGCAGGTCACTGCCGTACTCGCGCAGGTAGGTGTAGGCCCGCACATACACCAGGAAGTTGCCCCAGAACGCCTTGACCTTGCCCACCGACTGCGGGTGGTCGTCGAAGTTGCGGACAAACTCCAGATCACTGTCTTCGCCGGCCTTCTCGATACGCGGGATCGGCAAAAACGGCTCCAGATCGTCGTTCACGCAGATCGGGCCTCCACCGGGCCCTCCACCGCCGTGGGGGGTGGAGAAGGTCTTGTGCACGTTGAAGTGCATCACGTCGATGCCGAAATCACCGGGGCGGGCCTTCCCGAGGATGGCGTTCATGTTCGCGCCGTCCATGTACACCTTGCCGCCACCGTCGTGGACGATGCGGCAGATCTCGTCGATGTCGCGCTCGAAAATCCCCAGCGTGTTCGGATTGGTGATCATCAGCCCGGCGACGGTCTCATCCATCACCTCGGCGACAGCCTGTGGGTCCAGGGTGCCGTCTTCGTTGGAGGCGACCTCGATGACCGAAAACCCGTTGAACGCCGCCGACGCCGGATTCGTGCCGTGCGCGGAGTCGGGCACGATGATCTTGTCGCGTCCATGATCGCCGCGGGCGTCGTGGTAAGCACGGATGCACATCAGCCCCGTCAGCTCACCCTGGGCGCCGGCGGCCGGCTGCAGCGAGCAGTGCGGCAGCCCCGCCACCTCACTTAACAGCGACTGGAGCCGCCACATCAACTCCAACGCCCCCTGGCACCAGCGGTCGGGAAGATAGGGATGAAGCTGGGCGAATCCCGGCAGTCGTGCCGTCGACTCGTTGACCTTCGGGTTGTACTTCATGGTGCACGAGCCGAGCGGATAAAACCCGGTGTCGATCGCGTAGTTCCACTGGCTAAGCCGCGTGAAGTGGCGCACCACCTCCGGTTCGGTCACCTCCGGCAACTCGGCCGGCTCGCCCCGAAGCAACTGTTCGCCCAGTTCGACACCCGGCTCCACGGGTTCGACGTCCCAGTCTTCATCGGTCAGCTCAAACCCGCGCAATCCGGGTCGGCTGCGCTCAAAGATCAGAGGCTCTTCATGCTGAACGCCCCTGGAGATGCGGTCCTTCGGCTCGATCAGGGCGTCATCTGTAGCTGCACTCATCGACTCGTCGTTCATGATGTGGTCCTGCAGTGTTGCACAATGACGTGGTCAGATTTGTTCCAGTCTCTCCAGCACTTCTGTGGCCAGCTCTCGGTAGTGGCGCGCCCCCCGGCTGTCGGGGGCGTGCTCAAAGATCGGCTCTCCGGCAAGCTGGGCCTGGGACAGCCGCGTATTGATGCCGATGTGCTGGTCCAGCACCAGCTCACCCCAGGCATCATCGATGGTCTCGCGCACCTCTTCGTTGATGGTCACAGTGCGTCCATCGACCCGGGTGAGCACCACCCCCAGCACCTGTAGCTGATGATCCAGCCGCCGACGCACTTTCATCACCGTGTCCAACAGCTCGTCCGCTCCCTGCACCGCCAGCGGCGACAGGTCGGTGGGCACCAATACGTAGTCCGATGCCACCAGCGCGTTCAGCGTCAGGTCCCCTTTGTTCGGGGGGCAGTCGACCAGAATCAGGTCGTAGTGGGTGCGCGTGACCTCCAGGGCATCGCGAAGCAGCAGCTCTTTGCCGATCTCCTGGCCAATCCGCCCTTCGGCGTCGGCAAGATCGGGATCGGCAACGGTGATATGCAACCCGTCGATCGCTGTGGAGACGGCGGCGTCGAGCACTTCACGTCCGTCGTCGTCGAGCAACACCTCGCTAAGCGGCACATGCCCGGCGGCGTCGTCGACCACAGACGCCAGACTGGTCGAGCAGTGCCCCTGGGCATCCAGGTCGATCAGCAATACTCGCTGCTGATGATCGGCGGCGAGCGAGGCGGCCAGGTTCACCGCCGTCGTCGTCTTGCCGACTCCCCCTTTTACGGTGGCCACTGACACAATCTGTGCGTGTCGATCACCGGGCTGGTAGCGCTCTTCGGATTTGACCAGTTTTCGAAGTCCCGACGTAATCAGGTCTCGCATACCCTGTCTCCGTGCTCAGTTGCGCATCACTTTGGGATCACGGCCTGCTATGCGCGGCTCAAAAGACCACAGATACCGCCGGCATACAAGGCTCGTGGCGGCATGGGTGTGCTCCACCTTGATCGGGTTGTAGAACTCAACGTGATCGGCGCCTGCCCTGGCCCTTGTCCGGTCCCTGGCCCGGGCCCAGGGAACCGCTACCGACGGAGACCGATGCCCCCAATGACCAAAACAGTTTGAAACACGCGCGTGCGGACCATATACTGCGCTGTTAGCTACTGGAATTTGTAAAGCTGCGTACCTGCCATTGCCCACAGGGCAGCCACTGCAGCAATCTGAATGACCTTGTGACGACGGGATATCCCATGGGACGCGTTGACAATCAATTCGGTGACCTCGCCGCTCGACTGGTGGTCTGTCTGGCTGCCGGTGCACTGCTGCTAGGGTTCGGTCTATTCGGTGCAGTCGGCTGCGGCGCCGATGACGTCGCCGGAGGTGGCTCGTGCGACGACCACCTCGACTGCTCCTACGGTTACATCTGCAGCGAACAGGGCAACTGTGTGGACGGCGATGAGGTCGGCTGCGAATTCTGCCCCGATGACGACAATGTGATGTGCGTCACCGACCAGGATCTGTGCACCGTGGTGTGCACCGATGATGACGACTGCGGCGACGACGAATGCGTCGACGGCGTCTGCGGTGGCGATGACTCCTCCTGCGACGACCATGACGACTGCCCCGACGGCTACAACTGCCACCCCATCAGCAATGAGTGTGTCGCTGAAGGCAATGAGAACAACTCCACGCCCGTCGAATGCCAGGATGAAACTGACTGCGGCGACAACGAGGTGTGCGAATCCGGCGAATGCGTCCCCGACGACTCCGGTGGTGAATGCGAGAAGGAAGACGCCGACTGCACCGGCGACACCCCACACCTGGATGAACAGGCCTGCCAGTGTGTCGAATGTCTCGGCGACACCGACTGCGACGACCCCGATGACAGTTGCGTCAACAACGTCTGTACCGACGATGATGGCTCCAACGGCGGCGACGGTGAATGCGTCTCCGGAGAGACCTGCGGCGACGCCGGCGGTAGCTGTGGTGGCGACACCCCCTACTGCATCAGCGACTGCTGCGTCGAGTGCATCGGCGCCGGCGACTGCGCCGGGGACGAGGTCTGCGATGACAACGGCGTCTGCTCAGGAAGCGCCAGTTGCAACGACGACAGCGACTGCCCCTCCGGCTACGACTGTTCCGGTGGAGAATGCACACCCCCTGAATCCGGTGGTGAATGTGATGACGACACCGACTGTGCCGACGGCCAGTTCTGTGATCCCAACACCGGTACCTGTCAGAGCCTCGGGGGCGACGACGGATGCGGGCTGTGCGACGACGATTGCACCTGCCCCGGCGACCTGGAGTGCGACCCGATGCTGTTTATGTGCACCGGATGTACCGGCCTGTTCGGACTCGACGACTGTCCCGACGATCAGATGTGCCTGCCCTTCGAGGATGTCTTCGGTGACGGCGACGGCGACGGCGACGGAAACATCTGCATGTGACCGTCAGGATGCCACGGGCTGGCCGATCTGCCGGTGCAACCCCCGCACCAGTTGTTCGACGGCCAGCCCGGCGACGATTACCGTACATCTCTCCGGCACTTCTGCTCGGACTGACCCCAGAACCGCCGGCACCACCGCTGTGTCGTAGGCTCCCAGCTCCACCTGGTCGCCGATACCGTCTTCCACAACCATCGACCCGTCGAGCAGATGCAACACCTGCGGTGAATCGGGGTCTACACTCCAGCTCAACCTGCACGGCTGGTCCACCTCGATGCGCTCGATGCGATAGGCCGGCGTCTCACTGACCACCGACAGCATTTCATCACTGCCCCCCACGCGGCGAACCGCCTGTTCACAGGGGCCAAGTGTCGCTACCTCCAGCGCCTGATCGACGTGCAGCTCGCGAGGCTCACCGTCCATGCCCGGTCGATCGTAGTCGTAGACACGATAGGTCGTATCAGACGGCTCCTGGATCTCCAGCAGCGCTACCCCGCTGCAGATAGCGTGAATCGTCCCCGGGTTGATGTCGATCACATCCCCGACCCGAACCTTGATGCGATTGAGCAACGTCTCCACCCGCCCCTCGTCGACGGCAGCCCGAAACTCATCGGGGCCGACCTCGTCGGTGAGCCCACAGATGATCTCGGCGGTATCGTCGGCATCGACGATCAGCCAACTCTCCTGCTTGCTGTGGGCCCCTTCCATACGGCGCGCGTCCTCTTGTCCGGGGTGGACCTGAACGCTCAGATCCCGGTTGGCGTCCAACAGTTTGACCAAAAGGGGAAACCGATCATCGTCAGGTGCGCCAGCTCCCACCAACGACCGCCCCCAGCCCTTCGACAGCGCCCGCAGTGGAAGCCCTTCGAGAGGCCCGGAACCGACCGTACACTGCCCCTCTTTAAGATCGGCGACCTCCCAGGCTTCTCCGTAGCTGTCATCATCTTCGAGTTGCTTGCCGAACAGCTTTTCGAGCCGCCGGCCACCCCAGACCTTCTTGCGCAGAAACGGCCGGGTCTTGAACAGATGCGGGGACGTCTTCATGGCAATTCCAGGCTGTGGGCAGCGAATGACAATTACAACAACTGGGTGGGATCATCATCCGGCGGTGGCTCCTCGGGGGGAGCCTGCAGCTCTTCGAGCAGCTCGTCGATATACGGGTCATCGGCGATCTCGGCCATCAGCTCCGCGCGCTCCATCTCTTCTTCATACAACCGAAGATCGCCCTCCATGCGGGCCAGAAGCGCCAGAAACATGTGATTCATCGCCACCATGTCGAACCGCGCCACACGCAGCGCGCGGGTCACCGACTGTTGCAAGGCGGCGCGAGCCTGCTCGAGCCTCCCGGCGCGAAACAGATAATTTCCGTGGCCGAACCCCGCTTCCGCAGCACGCCCGTAGTCTCCCTTGGCAAGCTGATAGTACACCGCCGACTGCATCACCTCGCTGCCTGCTGCCAGAAATCCCTGCGGAGGCCCCTCGGTGTCAGGAGAGATGTACAGCTCGGCGAGCCGCTCGTAGATGCGGGCCACCGACGTGAAGTCACCGATCTTGTGCATGTAGTCGCGGGCCTCCATTCCGTAGTCGAACGCCTGCTGAGGCTCTTCACGCACCACCTGAGCGATGGAGATGTAGAACTGAGCGCGCGCTGCTCCGTACGGCGAGTCTTCCCGATCGGTGAACAGCCGCTCTGCCTCCAGAAACGCTATCAGCGCCTGGTCGAAGTCATCGTCGCGCATAAACGTCCAGCCCTGGAACATCCGCGCCGTCGCCAGGGAGTTATGTTCTTCGGCCTCTCCGTAGGCGACCATCTTTTCGGTGGCCCGGTCCTGAAGCTCGGGGCGCCGGTCGGTGGCCGCCCAGTAGATCCCGGCCAGAAGCGACGTGGCATCGCCCTGGCAGCCGTCGGGACACAACTCGATGAGCTCTTCGGTCTTCTCTTCGGCTTGCTCGATCTCTTCGGCCTGCACCGCCATCTCCGCGAACATACCGATCGCCGACAGATAGCCCGTCGATGGGCGGTCGTCGCGACGGTAGTCCAGATACCGCTGGGCCACCTTGAGCGCCTGGGTCGGTTGGTCCACGTAGTCATGCAGTCGGGCACGGGTACCGATGGCGTTGTACAGCGCCTGATCGTCGTCTGCATCGGCAGCAGTCGCCTCGTCTTCGTTCACCAACCACATCGCCTCCGCATAGCGGTCCAGCCCCGCCCATCGCATCGCGTACTGATCGCGGGTATGCCACCGCCACTTGCCGTCGAGCCCCGGGTCCTGCAAGGCACTGTGCAGATGCCCCAGCGCCTCGGCGGTTTGACCGCGATAGACCATCACCGCCCCCATCAGCACCGCACCGACAGCACGCCATTGCTCATCGTCGATCCGATCCGGGGGCCCCATATCCACGCCCCCTTCCGGCGGGGCGGCGACCATGCCCGGCCCCGTCGCCGTGTCCAGCCCGGTGTAGTTGAGCACCAGCCTCTCATCGCCCTCTTCGTCGTGCAGACTGGCGCCGAGCAACACCTTCGGCGTTCCGCCGGTATCGATGCGGCGGTGCCAGCGGTGAAACGCCTCGTCGGTCGCATCCACGGTCTCGTCGAGCATTTCGACGTCGACGTTTCCGCCGGGAAACCGCGAAAGGTATTCCTCGATCCGCTCGACCATCCGGTCGTTGAGCTCGTCGTCGTCCACCGGTGCGACCAACACCGTCGCATCCCGCGGTTCCTCGCCGTACGTCGGCTCCAGAAACACCGCCTGTTGTCCTTTTTCGAATGCCGCGTCGGCGCCGGGATGGTCGGGGTGGCCGCGGTGGACGCGACACTGTGCTGACTCCTCACCGACGCTGACGACCATGCAGACTCCCTGGAACCGGCGCGTCAGTTGAGCATCGGGCCCACCGCCGGGCGCATCCAGCACCGCATAGGCATCCCCGGCGCGCGCTCCGTGTTCAGGAGACACCGACAGTTGCAGGTAGGTCATCTGATCGTGATCCACCCCTTCGATCTGGGCGACGCCCTTGCCCATCGTCTCCCCGTCGAGATCATCGCCAATCTCCACGCGAAGCTCATCATGCTCGATGTCGGGAAATTCGTAGCTCGGATGGATCCGAACCACCTGCTCGGAGTGCTGTTCGACGACCCGACCGTAAAACAGTGCAGGACTGGCACGTTCATCAAGGGGCCACTCACCGGCGTAGCGACCAAAGACTACATCCCCCGGCTGCACATCGGGCTCAAACTCTCCGACCGCATACCACAGCCCGTCGTCACCTCGCTGAAGCGTCGGCTCCCCCGGTGCCTCATCCGGAACCTGCGTCTGAGCTTCGATGTGAGGCCACTGCTCGATATCCGGCCCCGTCGCACAGCCGACGAGCCACAATAGCGCCACCGCGACCACTGCCAGAACTCGTCGTTGATTCGTCAGTTGAACAACTCCCATGAAACCTCCACAAAAATTGCGTTCGAACGCCGCTGCAATGGTAACCGCACGGTCACTTTTTCGAAACCGCACAGCCATCGGGCTCATCGATGAGGTGCCAACAGTGCATATGCCGGTTGTTAGTCCCCAGCACCTCTATTAGTGTGCGCGGGGCTGACATCTGCCGCGTAGTCTCACCGAGCTGTACCCGAGAGCCACATGTCCCGTGAACACGACGCCGATTCTCGCCCCCTCACCGATCGCCGCCAACTCATCGAGTACTTCCGCGACGGCGAAACATCTGTCAGCGACCGTGGCATCGGCACGGAACACGAAAAGTTCGTCATCCGCCGCAGCGACGCCTCGATGCTCTCCTTTGAGCAGCCCGGTGGTTTCGGCGACATCTTTCAGGCGCTGATTGACCGCTTCGGCTTCAGCCCGGGCAGCGTCGACGACGGCCAGATCGTCGACGTCGTCAGCGACGATGGCGCCATCACCCTCGAGCCCGGAGGCCAGTTCGAGCTCTCCGGCGCGATTCGCGACACCATCTTCGAGGTCGCCGACGAGTTCGACGAACATATCCGTCAGGTCCGCGCCGTCGCCGACGACGACCTTCAGTTCGTTATCTGGGGGATGAACCCCGGCAAGGCCCCCGAGGATGTGCCCTGGATGCCGAAATCACGCTATCGGGTAATGCGCGACTACCTGGCGACCCGGGGCAACATGGCGCACTGGATGATGAAGACCACCTGCACCGTGCAGGCGAACTTCGATTACGTCTCCGAAGATGACCTCAGCGACCTGGTGCATACCGCCGTGCTCGCCTCTCCCCTGGTCGGAGCCCTGTTTGCGAACAGCCCCATCCAAAATGGCGAACCGACAGGGATGCAGTCGCGGCGCAACCACATCTGGTGGACCGGCACCGATCCGGACCGCACCGGTGTGCCCTCCTTCATGTACTCCACCGACTGGGGATACGAGCAGGTCGTCGATCATGTGCTGGACGTGCCGATGTTCTTCATTCGTCGCGAAGGCGAGTACATCGACATGGCGGGCCACAGCTTCCGACAGTTTCTCGATGACGGCTACCAGGGGCATCAACCCCTCATGGGCGATTTTGAATTGCACCTGACCACCCTGTTTCCCGATGTACGCATCAAGCAGTTCGTGGAGGTGCGAAGCGCCGACGGCGGTCCCCGAGATGCCGTCCTGGCACTGCCCGCGATCTGGAAAGGACTGCTATACGATGACGACGCCCGAAGTCGCGTCGTCGAACTGTTCGATCCGCTCGACGAACAGGACCACCGCCAGTTGATCCGCACCTGCTATCAAGAAGGGATTCACGGCGACAGCCCCTGGGGCCCTATCGCCGGGCTCTGCCGCCAACTGCTCGACATCTCCGACGACGGCCTCCGTCGTATCGCTGACCGCCAGAGCCATCGCGACGAGACCGAATTTCTCCGCCCGCTGTACCACCGGCTCGACACCGGTCGAAGCTGGGCCGACGAATTGCTGGAGGACTTCCGGCAGCTCGACGGCGACCTGGTCGCCCTCGCCGACAAATGGGCACTGCCATAAAAAAAAGCCGACCGGTTGCCCGGTCGGCTCGATGATCGATGTCCCGACCGGCTCAGTGCCGGTCGGAATAAGACGACTCAATCACTCGTCGTCGTCATCGTCGTCATCATCATCATC
>SKMT01000401.1 GCA_007120915.1 Myxococcales bacterium
CGACGGCGGCAACGAACGCTGCTGGGCAAGAATAGTGAGGGTGAACTAGGCATCGGTTCTGGCGAGCGAATCGGTGACACCGAACCCGCCGAAGACGCCGGCGTTGTTGAACTCGACGAACCGGCGGTCGCCATCGATGTCGCCGGCGACTACAACGCGTCGTTTAGCTGCGCGATCCTCGAAAGTGGCGCGCTGCGTTGCTGGGGAAGCAACCACGCCGGGCAACTGGGGTTGGGTACCAGCACCCGCCGGGTGGGGCGGGATGACGTCCCCGCCGATGTCGACCCGTTGGATGTGGGCGGGGCGGTCGTCCAGGTGGCCACCGGGGCGATGCAGTACGCCACCCATGCCTGCGCGCTTCTCGACGACGGGGCGGTGCGCTGCTGGGGTGACAACCGCTACGGCCAACTCGGGCTGGGCCGCGAAGTCCGGCGTATCGGTGATACGGAAACGCCGGCTCACCTCGATCCGGTCGACACCGGCGGGGAGGTCATTCAGATCGAAACCGGCAAATTCCATACCTGTGCGGTCTACGACAACGGCGATTTGCGCTGCTGGGGGCGAAACAACGTCGGCCAGCTCGGCTACGGTCATACCGATGACATGGGTCTCGAAGAGGTTCCCGCCGATCTCGACCCGGTGGACCTGGGTGGAGAGGTCCAACAGGTGTCGCTGGGACGGCTCCACACCTGTGCGCTGCTCGAAGAGGGGAGGGTGCGCTGCTGGGGATGGAACCAGTTCGGCCAACTCGGGCTCGGTCACACCGACAATGTCGGTGATGACAACACCCCTGCTGAAGCAGGGGATGTTGACGTAGGCGCCGACGTCGTCGAGGTGCTCGCCGGGGGCATCCACACCTGTGCTCTTGTGGAGGGCGGTGCAGTGCGCTGCTGGGGCGACAGCCGGTTCGGCCAACTGGGATACGGCAACCGCAACAGCGTCGGCGAAGACAACACCCCCGCCGACCTCCACAACATCCACCTCGGCGGCGAAGTGCTGGCACTGGACGTGGGCAACTACCACAACTGCGCGGTGCTCGAAGACGACACACTTCGCTGCTGGGGAATGAACGAATTCGGCCAGCTCGGCTACGGACACACCGACCACATCGGCGCCTCCGAATCACCGGCGTCCGCCGGACCGGTACCGGCGTACTGAGCCCGCCAACACTGGCCGATGCATGTCCCTCGGACATGCATCCGGGGGGGCAAAACTCAGTCGTCGGGATGCCGGGGGAGCGCCACCGTAAACGTTGCGCCTTGTCCACTGGTACTTTTTACTCCGATCAGCCCGCCCATCGCTTCGGTGTACCGACGTACCAACCACAGCCCTAGTCCCAACCCGGAGGTGCGGTGGTCGCGTACTACGCGTTCAAACCGCTCGAAGATGCGCCGCTGTGCCCGCTCCGGGATTCCCGGGCCCTGATCGGAGACCTCGATGACCACCGTTGCTTCGTCGCGTTCCTTCACCCGGATGGCCACTGGACTGGAGGGAGCGTATTTTGCCGCGTTGGTCAGCAGATTGGTTACGATCTGCTCGACACGCGCTTTGTCCCACCGGCCCTGCTGCGGCGCATTCATCTCCAGTTTGACGTGGCAACCCGCCTGGTCCAGCAGATCTCGAACCGAGTCCACCGTCTCTTCGACGACTTCACACAGGTCAAACCGGCAATATCGCAGCCTCAGCCCCCCTTCACACAACCGACTGACATCGAGCATGCGGTCCACCAGTTGCGACAGTCGTTCCAGATGGATGTCCATCCGCTTCATTGCCGGCTCCACCGACGGCGAAGAGGCTCCGTCGCCGAGTTTGGCGCGCTGGCGTCGAAGCAGATGTTGGGCCTGAAGCCGCGCTACCGTCAGGGGAGTGCGCAACTCGTGGGTTGCTGCTGCAACGAAGGTGTCACGAGCCTTCAACGCCCGGTTTAACTCGCTGTTTGTGCGTCGCAATTGGTGATAGAGGCGGGTGTATTCGACTTTCATTGCCGCGTGAGCGGCGATCCATTCCATGAACGCCAGATCCGTTTCGTCAAAGACCGCCGAGGTGTTGTGACGCCCCACGGTCAGCGTTCCGATGATGTCGTTATCCGTGCTGCTCATGGGCACCACGATCAGGCTGTGAATGTTTAGCTTCCGGGCTGTTTCACGGTACTCCGGTTTCGTGTCGTGACGCTGACGCATCCGGCTCCAGTAGGGCTGGAAGTATGGCTCTCCGGTTTCGAGCACGCGCCCAAACACTCCCTCGTCGACTCGTTGAGGGTGATCGGCGTACATCTGCTCGATTCGCTGAAGGACCCCCGAATTCGGATGGTAGGCGGCCTGCAGCTCGATATGGGTTCCCTTGTCATTGACCAGATGCACAACACAGGCGTCGAACACCGCTTCGGCGACGGCCCGCGCCAGATCATCGAGGCCCTGTTGGTAGTCCGAACTCATCCGGCTCATATCCCGGTAAAACTGCAGCCGGGCGTCCTTTTCACAACGTTCGCTAAGTTCTTCGGAATGATCCTCCAGCCCGATTCCCATCGTTGAATCTCCGTGGTGTCCGTTGTTTCTGCGGCTCATGTCATGCCTCCAGGCGAAGTGGGGTGATGTCACCGGCGCACCTGATCTGAGGACGCAAGATAGATGCCAGACCGGTCGACGCCGATTCAGCGCAAGAGGACTCCACGCCAACTGGCGGGCTGGTGCCGTTCAACCGTGGCATTCAGGTCGAACGGGAGACTGCAACAATTGCAGTTTGCTGCCATTGATGTCGGGTCTCTGCAGTCTTTGCAGTTGCTTCACCCGCCTGGATGATCGACTGGTCCAGCCGCCAAAAGGTTTGATGAGCCCGTGCCCGACTGTATTTGCACCGACTTACACATTCTTTTGCACCCGTCGGAACGAGACTTGAGTTCACATAGAAGCCGACACTCGCCCCAACCGCCGGGGGGGCGGTGGGAAACGGTATTCTGATGTCGAGAGGACGTGATGGCTGGCGTAGAAATCCCGATTACCAGTTGGAAGAGCAACGACGAGGAGAATAGAAAAGAAGAAGCGAAGCAATGGAGCAAACTGTTGGGACGCAGGCCCCGGCTGTTGGTTGTGGAGGACGACCGGGGCATTCTGGAGGCGGTGGGAGACTGGTTCGACCTGTATGGATGGAAGGTCGAGGGGGCGACCGACGGTTCGGCATTTTTTAACCTCGTCGAATCGATGATCTCGGGACGAAATGAGCAACGTCGGTTTGATGCCATCATCACCGACATTTCGATGCCTGGTCTGGATGTAATGGCGATCCTGGAGGGGCTGAGAGTGGCGGAGTGCGGCCTTCCCATCGTGGTGATCTCGGCGCTGCCTGACCGCAACCTTCCCCGGCGGGTTCAGCAGTTGGGTAGGGCGAAGTTCTTCCGAAAGCCCTTTGTGCTGTCGAAAGTTCACCAGGCGGTGGGACATCTTTTGATGTGTACTCTCGATGACCGTACCATTCATTGATGGGGTCCCCCGTCGCGATGCAACATCCGAGCAGGTTGCTATGACTTCTACACCTCCTACTGGCCTCCGGAGTCCGGTCACCGGCTCGGACCAACAACTCGCAGGCGTAACAGTACTGATCGCCTCGATGCACCCGGCGGGGCATAAGCTGGCGGATAAGCTGCACGACTACCACTGTTCGATCCGACTGTTGGAATCTGCATCGGCGCTGAACAAGAGCGTACGGCAGCGGGAACCGGATGTCCTCATGGTCGATGAGGAGTTGCCCGGGATCCACGGGGCTGTGCAGAGGATGGACGACGCCGGTGGTCACCACCGCCGGGTATTGCTGATCTCGACGTACAGCCCCGAGGCGGTTGGCCGCGCTCTTGATCTGGGGGTGGAGACCTTCATGTGTCGACAAACGCCTGTCGGCGAAGTGGTGCGCCGGCTAAATCGGGAGTTGGTCGAGGGCGGCCTCTGCCCTGCGATCGATGAATTCGATGCCCCCCGCATGGTCGGCAGCAGTGACCAGGCATACGAGATCTGCCACAAAGTGGCAGCGATGGCACCGGCCGATGCCACGGTGCTGATTACCGGGGAAAGTGGGACCGGTAAGGAACTTGTCGCACGCTGGATCCATCGGTTTTCCCCGCGGCGCGACGGCCCCTTCGTGCCGCTGAACTGCGGAGCTATCCCTGCGCAGCTCGTCGAGAGCAAACTCTTCGGCCACGTCGAAGGGGCGTTTACCGGCGCCACGGAAGACCGCCCCGGTTTGTTTGAGGTCGCCGATGGGGGAACACTTTTTCTCGACGAAGTCGGTGAATTGCCACCTCAGATTCAGGTAAAACTGCTGCGCGTGTTGCAGCAGCGGCGGTTCGAACCGGTCGGTGGCACCCAATCTATTACCACCGATGTACGACTGATTGCGGCGACGAACGTCGACCTGAAAAGAGCTGTCGAGCAGCAGCAGTTTCGCCGGGATCTGTACTATCGGCTCAATGTGCTTCACCTCGACGTGCCACCGCTAAGAGAGCGACCCGAAGATATCGTACCGCTGTGGCGTCATTTCCTCCGAACATTCGCCCATGACACGGGCCGCGACGAGGTCGATACCGATCCCGATACTCTGCGCCGGCTTCTCGCCTACCGGTGGCCGGGCAATGTCCGGGAACTCGAAAACGCCGCGCGCCACGCCGTGGTCATGAGAGACCGCACCATCACGCCCCGGGGGCTTCCCACTCATCTTCGCGGCGAAGACCCCACAGCAGGCACAGGCCCGACTGCAGGCAACTCATCGGCGCAACATCCTGCGTCGATCCGTATCCCCGGCATGTCACTGGATGAACTGGAGCGTATCGCCATTTTGCGCACCGTCGACAGCACCGAAACCGTCGCCGAAGCAGCAGAAATTCTCGGTGTCTCCGAGCGCACCCTGTACTATCGGCTCAAGGAATATAGAGGTGACGGCGACTGAGCACCGACCTGCCCGATCGTCCCATAAAAACTGGCCGATGCATGTCCCTCAGACATGCAGTGCGGGGTGAAAAACAGGGGGTCATTCATGCCCTCGCTGCCCGGTCTGAATCCGCCACAGTGCGGCGTACTGGCCGTCGGCGTCCACCAGTTGCTCATGGGTGCCCCGTTCGATGATCGAGCCCTCGTCGAGCACGATGATTTCGTCGGCATTGCGCACTGTGGAAAGCCGGTGAGCAATTACGATCATCGTGCGGTCTTCGGCCAGCCGGTCCATCGACCGCTGAATGGCCGCCTCCGTTTCGTTGTCCACCGCCGAGGTCGCCTCGTCGAGGATGAGAATCGGCGGGTCGTCCAAGATGGCCCGGGCGATGGAGATGCGCTGCTTCTGGCCGCCCGACAGCGTCTGGCCCCGCTCGCCGACGACGGTGTCGTAGCCGTCGGGTAGCTCTTCGATAAACGGCGCTGCCTCCGCGAGCTTCGCCGCCCGTTCGACCTGTTCGTCGGTGGCATCGAAATGTCCGTAGGCGATATTCTCTCGCACCGTGCCCTGGAACAAGAACGGCTCCTGGCTGACCAGTCCGATGGCCCGGCGCAAATCAGCAAGTTGCAGCCGGGAGATGTCGTTACCATCGATGGCGATGGTCCCCCGATCAACGTCAAAGAAGCGAAGTAGAAGGTTGACCAGGGTGCTCTTGCCGGCGCCGGTGGCGCCCACGATGCCTACCGTGGCCCCGGAGTCGATAGTCAAGTTGAAGTGCTGCAGAATCGACGCCCGGCCGGGATAGGCGAAGTCGACGTCCTGAAAGTCGATGGCGCCGTCCACATCGTTGCGCTCCAGCGGTTGAGGACCGTCCTGGATGGTCACCTCAATTTCGAGAAGATCCAGAATCCGGTTCGTCGACGCCATCCCCCGCTGATACAAATCGAAGGTCTGGCCCAGCCGGGTCAGCGGCCAGAGCAGTCGCTGAGTCAAAAATACCAGCACCGTGTAGGTTCCTACTGCCAGGGCGCCGTCGATGGTCAACAATCCACCGTAGACCAGGGTGGCGGTAAACCCGATGACGATGGCCATGCGGATAAGCGGGGAGAACGCCGCTGACAGCCGGATCGCGTGGCGGTTCGAGACACGATAGTCATCGCTGAGTCGCCGAATTCGCTCGCGTTCGTCGTTCTCTGTGGCGAAGCTCTTGATGGTGGCGATGCCCGACAGGTTGTTGTTGAGCTGGCCATTCAGCCGGGCGACATCTTCTCGAACCCGGGTGTAGCGTGGCGCCAGAAGCCGCTGGTACTTAAATGACCCCCAGATGATCAGCGGGATCGGAAGCATCGCCATCCAGGCGACCTGGGGGGCGAGGATGAAGAAAGCACCGACGATGACAATTGCCGTAGTGGTAACCTGAAGGATGTCGTCGGCGCCGACGTCGAGGAATCGCTCAAGCTGGTTGATGTCGTCGTTGAGAATGGCCATCAGCCCGCCCGTGGACTGCTCGTGGAAGTAGGCCATGTCCAACTGCTGGATATGCTCATAGGCATTGAGGCGAAGATCGTGCTGGATGGTCTGGGCCAGATTGCGCCACAGCCAGGCCTGCAGGTACTGAAACAGCGACTCCAGCCCCCAGATCACCACCGTCAGCACCGCCAGCACTACCAACTGATGCGTCAGGTCGGTGACCCCGAAATGGGCGATCAGCGACTCTTCGCGTTCCACGACCACGTCAACGGCCATCCCGATCAGTGCCGGTGGTGCCAGATCAAAGATCTTGTTGAGAACCGAGCAGGTCACCGCCAGCCATATTCGGCGTCGGTAGGCCTCTCCATAGTCGAGCAGGCGTCGGAGGGGATGAGGTTGTGGGGAGACGTCGTTCATGGGTCACCACCGGAAGCTGGTGAAGATTCGGTTACCCGCATGTCCTATGGGCAATGATGCCACTCGCACAAGGGTTTACCGGGTTTCACATCCGCCGGGTTACATCGCATTCGATTTGCGCGTACACTGGGTGCCAGAACATCTTTACGGACAATTCGATGGCTTCGCTGGCACTCGGGGTGCACCAGGGCCCCAATCTGTTCAGGAGAGGAGAGTATGATGAAGTGGTTACGACTCGTGTTTGTTGCTGCCGTGGCATCGCTGCTTGTCACCGGTTGTGGAGGCTGTGGCGAAGTCGCCGGGGCCGGGGAGAGCTGTGACCCCGATGTGGAGCAGCCCTGCGAGGATGCCGATCACGAACTGGTCTGTATCGACGATGAAGACGGCGATCACCGATGTCTCCATCCCGTCGGTGGTTCCTGTGATGGTGACGCCGATCAGAATCTGTGCCCGCCCGACACCTCCTGTTCCGAAGATGGGGATGGCGACTCCCGGTGCCTGGTGGAGGAGTCGGCCGAGTGTGACCCCGACGACGATCATTGTGCTGACGGCCTTGCCTGCGAAGAGATCGACGGCGACGATGAAGAGTATCAGTGTCACCCTGAAATTTCGGTGCGCGGCTATGTTTTCGACATGGAGACCGAGGAAGCCATCGAGGGGGCGCATGTGGTCGCTTTCGACGAGGAGCGAAGCGCTCTCAGCGATGTCGCTGTCACCGACGAAGATGGAATCTACGAGATGACCGTCCCGGCGCTTCGCGATGAAGACGGTGAACCGGACCAGGTGTTCACACTTCGTGTCGACGCTCAGGACTACCAGACCTTTCCCTCCGGGCTGCGCCAGGCCCAGCCCATCGATGCCGGCAATTACGAAGAAGAAGATGGTCGCTGGGTTATCGACACGGCTCAAACCGACGTGGGGCTGCTCGAATTGCCTGAAGGCGAGCGGGGCTATCCCGCCATCAGTGGTCGCGTCGATATCGAAGGCGGGCTCTCCAGCGTACTTGTCGTCGCAGAGCCGCAGGGCGTTGATTTCGAAGGCGAAGAAGATGCCCTCGGCTTCAGCGCCGTCACCGGGCTCGACGGATCATTTACCATCTTCAACGTTCCCCCGGACGACTATGACGTGCGTGGATATCGAGCCGGCTACCAGATCGAGCCCGAGCAGGTGGCGATGGACGACGAAGAGGTCGATGACGTGGTGCTTGTACGCGCCGACGAATCTACCACCGATGTCATCGGGTCGATACAGATTGTACGCGGCGAAGGCGAAACGTCGGTGATGTTGATGACCGCGGCGACGTTCGACGAATTTCTCGTCCGTGGAGAGGTGCCCAAGGGCCTTGTCGCCGAGGGGATTGACGGTGGATGGCAGATCGATGACGTACCCGCCGGTCAGTACGTGGTGATGGCCGGCTTCGAAAACGACGGGATTGTGCGCAGCCCCGACGAGGGCATGGCAGGCACCGATATTGTCTACATCGAAGTACCCGCCGGCGACGAAGAATTGGATACCGGCGAGTCGTTCAAGGCCACCCCGGCGCTTCCAACCATCGGCCCCGGCGAGGACCGTCCGGAAGCACTGTCAGAACCCCCGACGCTGGAGTGGACCTCCGGCTCCCACTCCAACTCTGACTGGTACGACATCCAGGTCTTCGACGCCTTTGGAAATATCGTGTTCGAGGAGGAAGAATTCGAACACTTCGGCGGCTCCGGTCAGGAATTCGACCTCGAATATGACGGCGAGTTCGAGGAAGGGATGTATTATCAGTTCCGCGTTACCGCATTTCGCGAAAGCGGCGGTAGTGCCACTCCGGTATCGAGCACCGAATTTCTGCGCGGAGTGTTTTACCACGAGCCGTGAAGAAGCGATGCGGGGGGTAAGCAAGGGGGGGGGCACCCCCCGACGGACATGCAACACCCCTTGTTTTCGGGCTCTGTCGGCCATCTGCCCCCTGCCTGACCACCTCCAGAACGACCGCACTTTTCAGTCTCGAAACAGAGATAATTTCAGCCACTTCCGGACCCTGTTTTTCGGCTGAAATTTCTCGAAATCGGCCACTGGACAGCCCCTAAAGACGGGCTCCAGACGAAATTTGAGGGGAGCGGTACGAAAGTGAGAGCAACACGAAGGTGGGATACACAGAGTGCTGGATTTGCGCGGGCGCGTAGGAAGCACCGCAGGATGGGGTGCACACGCCTGATGCGTTCAGGGAGAGTGGCGTTGAGGGTCTAGACGGTTTGCCGGCCGGTCAGCCGGTGTCTTTTCTTAAAATGCCGAGCCGGCCCGGTTCGTCGTCATCGACCTCATGAGCTTCTACGGGCGCCTGCTCTGGCAGTTGCACTGTGCCCGACGGGAAGGTGACCTGTTGGCCTTTCAGCCACCGCTGGCGCATCGTCTGGTAGTCGTCCTGAAACGTGCGGTGCCG
>SKMT01000316.1 GCA_007120915.1 Myxococcales bacterium
AACTCCCACAGCTCGCGGTTGACCAGGTGGTCGTCGAGCTGGGCGAGGTAGCCCAGTACCACGTCGAAGGCGCGGTGGATGGCGGTGTCGTCACCCTCGACACCGTCGGTGGTGGTCTCCTCGGTGGTGAAAAGCTCCATGCGCTGGGTGGGGCCGGTGTCGGCCTGGTCAGCGCGGCGGTCTTCGGGATCATCGGCGCCGGGGGCGGCCGCGGAGGCGACCGGTTCGGCGGCTGAGGCACCGTCTGCGAGAGCTGCCCACTTGTCGAAACTGCTGTCGGAGGGGGCCAACTGCTCCGGTAGCGACGGCGACACCCCGGAGTAGGAGCCGTCGACGTCGGCATCGGAGGGTATATCGGCCAGTTCCACCGCAGACTCGGCGCTGTCTTCCGGTTCCGGAATTTCGTCGGGGTCGGCCAGGTGAAGATGGCGCGCGAAGCTGGAAGGGGCGTTGATGATCTCTTCGGCGTAGCGCATCAGCCCCGGGCGGCGTACCAACGAGTCCTGGTGCACCGTCACCACCAGCAACACCGGGGTGGGGTGTACCCGCATCTCCCGGATAAACCGCTCCAGAAATGCCAGGGTCATGGGATCGACGTTTTCCAGGTTTTCGATCCCCCACACCAGCGTTCCCACCCGGGCGGCGCGACGGAAGGGTTCGACCAGCCGGGTGAAGAAGTCGTCGCGTTGCGACGCCAGCCGCGCCAGCGGTTCAGAGTCGATGCGAAGCGGCGTAATGTCACTCAGAGCCGAGGTCTCCCCCGAGGGGAGCTCGTTGAGAAGCCGGGTGATTTCCGTGATGCCTCCCCCTTCCAGTGGCAGTCCCGCCGCTTCCGCAAGATCGGCTTCCAGCCCAGGGTTGGCAGTGTGATCATCGACGTAGCTGTGGCGGTGTACCACCCGGGTGCCTGATTCGTCGCGGTGGCGCTTCAAAAACGCCCGCAGCAGGTTACTTCTGCCGGCTCCGGGGTTGCCGTGGATCACAATCAGGCGCATCGCCGCCGACTGGCGCACCTGTTGGAGCTCGTCCTGGAGTACTGACAGCTCCCAGCGGTAGATCTTCTTGCTGGCTCGGGAGGGAGAGCCTGGTTCTGTGGAGGCGCTGGGAAGTTGCAGGGAGGGATGTTCCCCTGTGGGCACCGTCGACGCCGCCAGGGTGGTCGAATCCATGTATTCGGCGAAGCTGTCGTCCATCAGAAACTGCAGCATCTGCCCGGCGTCGCTGATGCGCTGTTCCGGATCTTTTCTGGTCGCTTCTCGAAGCAGTGGCGCAAACGGGGTGTCCGACAGTGGATCGGGGAGTTCGAGTGGAGGATCGTTGATCTGCTTGAGCATCACGTCCATGGGACTGGTCTCACCGCTGTAGCGCGCCGCGCCGGTGAGCATTTCATAGCCCAGGTGGCCCAGGGCATACACGTCGACTCCAGCGGTCAGCTCTTCGGCCATCGCCTGTTCGGGGGCCATGTACAGCGGTGTGCCAAAGACGGTGCCCTCCTGGGTGAGCGGAGCCAGGGAGCTGGCATCGGGGGCCTGAAAATCCGACAGTGCCTTCGAGACCCCGAAGTCGAGCACCTTCACAAATTCGCGCTCGTCCGGATTGGCGATGAAAATATTTTCGGGCTTCAAATCCCGGTGGATCAGCCCGATGCCGTGGGCTTCCGCAAGGCTTCGGCATGACTGAGCCAAAATCGACCACACCCGGTTCGGTTCGACCGGTTCGCGGTATGTGAGCTCTTCGCTCAGGTCGTGGCCTACCAGATACTCCATGGCGATGTAGCAGAGCCCATCGTCGGTCTGGCCATAGTCGAACAGCGTGATGGTGTTGGGGTGGGACAGTTGGCTGGCGAACAGCGCTTCACGGCGAAACCGTTCGACCAACTTCTGGTCCGACGAGGCGGTCGGCTTGAGCACCTTCAGCGCCACGAAGCGGTTCATCCGCTCCTGGTGAGCACGATAGACCACGGAGAACCCACCGCTGCCGATCAACTCCACGATCCGAAATCGCCCGGCGACGACGTCACCGGGTTTTAGATCGGGATGATCTTCATCGGGTTTGGGGGCAGGTGTGGGCATCGTTCGGTGGGAAGATACCGGCGCGAAGGTTGGGCATTAACGTGTCTGTGTTCATACCAGCGAGGGGGCATCAGCGAAAGGGTCACCGCGTACCTCATACGTTCAATTACCGTCTTTCTTCTCTTCCCCTTCATCGGTCTCTTCGGACTCCTCGGACTCCTCGGACTCCTCCGACTCTTCGGACGCCTCCGACGCCTCGGACTCCTCCGGCTCCTCCGGCTCGTCAACCGGGGCGTGCTCTTCGATCCAGGCGGGCATAAACTCGGCTTCGAACTCTTCGATGGCCTTCTTGCCGGCGGCGATGATCAGCGTGTCTTCGTCGTCGACGACGAATCCTCCGCGAATGTCAGTCAGAAGGGTGTTGTCCCGTTCGACGGCCACGACAGTGCAGCCCGTTTCGTTGCGCAGATCGATGTCCAGCAGTTTCCATCCCACAAAGTGGGCCCCTGAGATACGGGTGAACTCAAATTCGGTGCTCGCGGGCAGAAACCCGCCCTTCTCGCCCAGAATATCGAGCAGCTCACTGGCGATGATCTCGCCGGTGACGGTGGTCAGCGACAGCACAAAGTCCGCTCCGGCCTGGTACAGCGTTGAGATCGCCTGGGCCTCGTCGGCGCGGGCGATAATCTCGACGTGGGGGGCAATCTGGTCGATGAGGATGGAGGCGTAGATGGTGGGGATGTCTCGGTTCAGCGACAGCACCACTGCGTCCGCTTCTTGCAGGTTTGCGCGCCGAAGGGTGGCCTCGTCGGTGATGTCCCCGACGATGTCGATGGGATTGTCGGTGGTGTGGTGCTGTTCGGGTTTGCCCAGCTCTTTCAGCGCGACATTGCCCTTGGTTTTGTCCATGTCGATGACTGTCACATCGATATTGGTGTCGCGAAGGGCCGCCCAGACGGTGCGCCCCACGGTGCCGAATCCACCGATGACAATCCGATCGGCGCGCTCCGGAGAGCTGGGGATGGGGTGAACCCCGGGGATATCGATGTCCTCGAGTTTGCCCGAGATCACCAGAATAGCATTCTTTCGAATCGGGGTGTCCGGGTCCGGTGAGATCAGAAATTTCCCGCCCACCCAGGCGGCGATGACGTTGGCCGCGCGCCCCTGATAGTTGAACAGATCGGCTTCGGCGATGGTCTGGCCGATCAGTCTGCAGCCGTCTTCGATCACCAGCTCCGTGACCTCCACTCCGTTGTCGATCTCGACGGCGTTGCGGAATTTCTGGGCGTAGGAGCCGGAGGCGCGGATCGCCAGGCTCTTGCCGAAGGATTTGCGGGCGCGAATCACCCTGTCGGCACCGGCGTATTCATGGTGGGGGCCCACCCGGTGGTCCCGCACCACGCTGAGCACCGGCAGGTCTTCGTTGATCAACTTTGCGGCCAGCACCACCGACGGGTTCGTCTCGTCGTCGACGTCGGCGACGATCGCCCGGGCTTCGGCGGCGTTGGCAGCACGCAGTGTCTGTACGTTGGCCGGATCCCCGACGATCGCCGAGATGCCGCGGTCCACAAGCTGGCGGGCCAGATCCGGGTCGGGTTCGATGTACAGAAACGGGATGTTGACGTGCTTCGCCTCGGCGAAGTGTTCTAACTCCTGGCGCACCACCTCGTCCTTCTCGGAGTAGCCGCACACGATGATGTGGTCGGTTAACTCACTTTCACGGGGAGCCGGGCGCTCGAAAATATCCCGGATCAGCGGCATCACGAACAGGGGAATGGCCAGAAATACAAGCAGGACTCCGGACAGATTCATCAGCAATACCATCAGGTTGCCCGCCGCCGACTCCCAGGGGGCGTGCCCGCCGAATCCGGCCGTCGTCAGAGACTCGATGACCACCTGCAGCGCCTGCAGATAGGAGACGTCGCGCCCCTCAAAGGTGATCATCACCCACTGGTAGAGCACCCCGTACAACAGCACCAGCAGCAACACCGCTCCCAGCGCCAGCGCAATGCGTCTTGGCCAGTCCGGCTCGTCTCCTCCCTTCAACGTTCTCAGTGCGGTCTGTTTCATCGTGGCGTTACAACTCCGGAGTATAGGCGAGACTCTGCGTCGTATAGAACGGTGGGCACGAATTCGTAAAGCGGGTGGTCGGTGGTGGGTGGTCGGTGGTCGGTGTTGGGTGGTCGGTGGTAGGTGTGCGGTCCGGAGGTTCGCGCAACCAGCGGAGCCTCGCAATCGTCGTGGGGTTGTGAGTCGGATGAGGCAGATACATCACCCCGGTAGCCCGGGGTCCGGAGGTGCGCGCAACCGCCAGATCGTCGAGAGCATCCCGTCGTCACGTACCATCGGTCGACCATCGATGCTCATTGCGTTATAACGGCGGTGACACCCCTTGTAGTAGTTCTGCAATCACTGGAGTTGGGAACCATGGTTTTGAAACGACGCTGGATGTGCCGATCGATGTTGTTCGCCGCAATTGTTGCACTCAGCGCGCTGGTATGGTCCACCGCAGCGGCGCAGACGACGATGCAGCGCCAGCATGCTGAGCAACAGGACGATGAACAACAGGATGACGAGCAACGGGACGACGAGCAACGGGACGACGAGCGTGCGACAGATGATGACCGGCAGGCCGACGAAGACTCCTCCTCCTCCTCCGGGCCTTCTGCCCCCGGCGAAGACGAGGGATACACCGAGTCGGACTGGACTCAGTCGCACATCCCGGGGCTGCGGCTGGACTTCGGGTTTAACCCCGCTGAGGAGTTGAGCAACTGGGGGCTGGGGCTCGGGTACATGTTCGCACTCAACTGGCGGATTCGAGTGCTGGAGACGGAGTTGCTGTTTCGCGGTGGAGCCGGCCCCGATCTGACCTTCGTAGGGGGGACCGACGAGGGATTCGACGGCATCAATATGTATGCCACCGCACGGGGGACGTTCACCGGACCCCGAGGCGGGATGACCGTGAAGTTCGGATTGGGCTGGGCGGCCTATTCAGAGGGTTTTGTACCGGGCGCGAAGGTGGGGCTGTTCTACGCCACCGAGGTCTTCGAGGCGGGCTACTTCTTCCAGACCGCCTATCTGGGTGACTTTCAGCCCGACTGGATGACGCCGCACAATCTCGGGCTTCGGTTGCACATCCCGGTGATAGAGTACTGAATCAGCGCTGCGACGCATCGACGACCACTGTCGTGATCACCAGCGCCACGGTGATCACCGACAGGTAGTAGACCACGCTTCGCACTTCGATCACGCCCCGGGCGATGCTGTCGAAGTGAAAGCTCGTCGATGCGTATTCGGCCAACTGGAAGACCGTCCCCGACGCCGGGGCGACCAACTGATCGAGAAAATAGAGGAAAAAACAGAGGGTGAACCCAATCAGGATTGCCACCACCTGGTCGCGGGTGAAGCTCGACGCCATCAGCCCGATGGCGTTGTATGCCCCGCCCAACAGCAACAATCCGACGTACCCGGCGGCCACCGCTCCCCAATCCAGATCTCCCAGTAGCGACAGGGTGTAGGGGTAGGGCAGCGTCATGGCGAACACCACGGTCAGCAGAACCATGGTCGCCAAAAACTTGCCCACCACGATCTGGGCGTTGGACACCGGAAGCGTACGCATCAACTCCAGGGTTCCCGCTCGTCGCTCTTCGGCGAATGACGCCATCGTGATCGCCGGGGCGAAAAACGCCAGATACAGCGGCGCCTGCTCGAAGAATCCCTGCAGCGACAGCACGCTGATCTCGTCGAAATAGGTCGTCCAGAATACCGCACCGGCGATCACCAGAAACAGCACCACCACTGCATAGGCGATAAACGAGTTGAAGTAGCGGCTCAACTCGCGGCGGGTGATCAGCAGGATCTTGTGCATTGGTTATTGGTTGTTGGTTATTGGTTGGTGGTGGGTGTTAGGTGGTGGGTGTTGGGGCGGTGTGGTGGCGGAACAACTGTTCCAGATCTTCGGCGTCGGCGTCGGTTTTGAGCTCGTCGATGGGGCCGTCGGCGACGATGCGTCCTTCGTCGATGATGATGATCCGGTCGCACACGGCGCTGACTTCCTGGAGGATGTGGGTCGAAAGAAGCACGGTGGCGTCGTCGCCGATGGTGGTGATGACGTCGCGAATCTCGACGATCTGGTTGGGGTCCAGTCCCGTGGTCGGCTCGTCGAGAATGATCACCTCCGGCTGGTGGATGATCGCCTGGGCCAGCCCCACCCGCTGGCGATATCCCTTCGACAGCGCGGCGATGGGTCGGCCCAGCATGTCGCTGATACCTGTGCGATCTGCGACCTGTCGAACACGCTCTTCTCGCTCGCCGGCGTCGACCTCCTGGATACCGGCGATAAATTGCAGGTAGTCGTATACCAGCATCTCGTCGTACAGCGGCACGTTCTCCGGCAGATAGCCGATGGCGCGACGTACCGCCTGCGGATCTTCGCCCACGTCATCGCCGGCGACGGCGGCGCGCCCGGAATCGGCGATGGTCGAGCAGGTCAGAATCTTCATTGTCGTGGTTTTGCCGGCACCGTTAGGCCCCAGAAAGCCCACAATTTCGCCGGGCTCGACGCGAAAATCGATTCCGCGCAGCGCTTTGACGTCGCCATAGTGCTTCGTCAGTTCTTCAACGACGATGGCGGGTGTGGATGATTCGGACATCGCAAATGGTTGGCGAGAGTACTCCAGCAGCGCCAATGTAGCCGGCACACCGCGGGGAGACAACGCAGTGTTTGCCAGGGGCGCGCCAATCAACCACAATCCCGTGTCAGCGATGAAGGTTCCAACACACATCCTACTGGCGGGGACAGTTGCGGCAGCAGTTGCCGTGGGATTCGGCTGTGGCGACTGCGGTGCGGCCCCGGAAAGCCCCGGCGAACTGGAGCGCGCCGACGTACCGGAGGCAACGCCAGATCCGATCGGTGACGAGCGGTGGGAAGAACAGACTGCATCGATGCGGGGATTCGGCTTCGAGCTGTTGCGGCGGGCTCGACAGAACAGAGACGACCAGATCGTGATGGTCGCCCCGCACGCCGCCGCCGAAATGGCCGCTCGCCTCACCGTGGGCGTCGATGGGGATTCCAAGGAGGACGTCGCCGGGCAGTTGGGCTGGCCCGGCGACGGCGAACGGGTGCACGGGCTGCTGCACGAACTGAACGACGAATTTGCACGCCAGGGCGGAGGTGACACCAGCTACGAGCACCTCAATGTGTTGTGGGCCGACGACACCGCCGACGTGGACGCCGACGTCCTCGAAGGGCTGGCAGCCTACTACGACGACGGCATCCACCGCATCGGTTTCGCCGAGGATGTCGAGGAGACGACGCGCCGAATCGACGCCTGGCTCGCTGCGCTGAGCAACAACCGGTTTGATCGGCTTCTCGCCGGGCAGACATTGCCTGAACGCCCGGGGTTGGTCGCCACCGGCATCGCCCAGTTCGACGGGCGGTGGCAGTACGGATTCGACCGCAAAGAACAGCCCGTCGACTTCCGCAACGCTGATGGTTCGGTCGACCAGGTTGAGATGATGCGCGGCGATCAGATGTACCGCTTCGCCCGCCACCGCTCCACCCTGGCGGCGGCGGTGGCCTACCAGGGAGCGAACGCGGCGTTCGTGGCGATGATGCCCACCGACGAGGACGCCGACTTTTCGGACTGGATCGCCGACTTCGACGCCCGGGACTTCGACCGGGTTGTCGACGCACTCGGCGGGGTCGGTGGCGGGGAGGTGGTGCTTCCGCGGTTCGAAGCCGCTTCAACGATCGCGCTCGATGAACACCTGGAGTCCACCGCAGACGCCGCGGGGGCCGATGCAGTGGTGCAGGGGGCTTACCTTCGCGTCGACGAATTCGGGGGGCGTGATGCCACCGACGAGGAGCGACAGCGCCACGACGATAGCACCGGACCCGACAAGGTGCGGTTTGACCGTCCGTTTCTGTTTGCGGTCTACGACCAGGCCACGGAGACGCTGCTGCTGTTGGGCACCTACGGTGGCTAACCGCACCTCTGCGGTCGATCAGGGATCGAGCATGCGTCCCATGAACAGAATCGTCTCCGTACCATGGTCATAGATCGCGTAGATAAACGGCCGATCAAAGGTGACATCAAAATCGATCATGGGCGCCGAGTCCGCACCGACGGTCACGCCGGTGGCCGCCGCCGCTTCCGTCCCCTCTTCGTCGACCTCGATGAACGTCTGGTGGAAGATGCCGCTGATAAACAGGTTTTCACCGACAGCTTCCAGGTCGGCCATCCGCCCGAAATCGGCTGCCCCTGCGTCGAATGCATCCTCCATGCCCATCGCCTGGAAGGGCGGGATCAGGTCGTATTCGCCGTCGTCTTCGAACTTCGGCAGGTTGACCATGCCCTGTTTGGTGTCGAGCCCGTCGACGACGGCGTCGAAGGTTTCGCGGTCGAAGTCCTGCTCCCAGCCCAGAAACTCCGTGGTTGCCTCCGCCGGTTTGACAGCGATCATCGACAGATCCCCGCCGACGTAGGGAAGCGACACCGCCGTTGTTTCGTCACCGCCGAAGTACCCGGCCTGTGTGGCGTCGTCGTGGCGCATCATCTCCACATCGGTTTCGGAGCCATCGAGGCGGGTAAACGGTCTGTCCCGGGTGCTGTCGGGGTCGAATGTGTCCTGCCAGGTACCGTAGAAGTAGATGGCGTTGACCAGCACCAGTCGGGTCAGAGCATCGAGGCTGCCCTCCGGCAGCAGGTCTGTGATCAGGTCATTGGTTCGATCTTCGACCCAGGCGTTGATCTCCTGGCGGATCTGTTCGTACTCCGTGGAGAAATCAACGGCGTACATCCCGGCGCCGTAGTGCAGTGACAGAATGTCGAGGTACTCCTCCAGAAACGGGTAGTCTTTCTGGCCCCAGGTCTGGTTGACGATCTCCAGATCCAGATCTTCGTCGTCGTCGGTTTCGATGTCCGTGCGTTCGTCCAACTGAAGGTCCAGCTTGTTGAACGCCGGGTGCAAATCGTCATCGCCCACCAGGTAGTTCAGCGCCGCCGCCATTTCGTCGCGGGTGTTGCCGTCAGCCCCCGCGTAGGTCATCGCCAGCGCCGAGGTGATCGAATGGGGGGAGACGAAGACGTTTTCTTCTTCCCCCTCGTCTTCGCGAAGCTGATCGAACATCGCGAAGGCGAAGTCCCGGTTGTCCGCAGTGAACTGGTCAAACGC
>SKMT01000580.1 GCA_007120915.1 Myxococcales bacterium
CGAGGCGCTGGAAGCCTGGGAAGCTGGCGTTGAATATCAGGCTGCCGGCGATCTCAACGATGCCGCCGAGCAGTTTGAGATTGCCGTCGAGAAGGAACCGACCTTCGCCGAAGCCCATTACAACCTGGGCATGATCTACAGCGAGTTGGACCGCGCCGATCAGTCGCTGGAGCACATCCAGGAGGCTCGAGATCTGGAGCCCGATGTCTTCGATTACATGGTCGCAGAGGCCAAAGCCAGCGCCGAAGCCGGTGAGTACGAAGATGCCCGTCGGCTCTTCAATGAGGTGATCAACCGCCAGCCCGACAACCTGACGGCGATCAACAACCTTGCGATCATTTCGCTTCGCGAGGGCGACGACCAACAAGCACACGAGCACGTCGAGGCGATCCTTCGGGAGGACAACGACCACGTCGGTGCGCTCAACACCCTGGGACTGATCAACATGGAGCGGGGCAATATCTCACTGGCTCGGTTCGTACTGGAGCAGGCGCTGGAGCAGGACGAAGAAAACCCGGATATCCACAACAACCTGGGGCTGGTGTACATGCAGGACGGTGACATCCCGCGGGCGGTTCACCACTTCGACCAGGCCGTCGAGCTCGACACCAATTACCTGGAGAGCCGGATGAATCGCGGGGCGATCCTGATCGAGTATCTCGACTACGATCGGGTCTACGAGGACTACAGCCATGTCGTGGAGTTGGCCCCGGAAAGCTGTGAAGCCAACCTCGGGATGGCAGCCGCCCAGTTTGCCCAGCGCGAGTACGAAAAAGCGGATGAACTGTTCGACCACTACGTCAGCGAATGCGACGAAAACCACTACTCAAGCTGGGAACGCATCGCTGAGTTGAACGAAGGGCATCTGCAGAGTCCTGAGCGCGCCATCAAAGCCTACGAACAGCTTCTGGAACTGTCGGACGACGAAGACGACATCACCCAGTACGAAGCGGAGATCACGTTTTTGGAAAACCAGATCGAGCGGGCCGAAGAAGAGGACGAACCGGCCGATCAGGTCAAACCCGAAGATGCCGACGAAGACGACGAAGCCGGGGATGTCGACGGGGAAGCAGAAGTCGAACAACCCGACGAAGAGTGATCCCCACCAGGGGCGATCACAACCTGCAACGCAGAAAAGATTGACGACGTTTGATCCACTCTGATAGTTTTGCCCTAACGCACGTTGACCTTTGGAGAGGCACAGCCGAGAGGAGATACCATGATGAAACGTTGTCTGTTTGTGATGGTGCTGGCCTTCGGTCTGACACTCGGCGCGACGGCGATGGCCGATGATGAGCCGGAAACCGAGTTCTACGACTTTGAAGACATGCACATCGACGGGGAATTCGTCTCGCCCGACCTGGAGCACATGGAAGCACAGGGAGAGGCACAGTTCGACCGGCTGCTCAATCTTCAGACCAGCTTCATCCCGCGGGTCGAGGAGAGCACAGACGACCCGTCGTTTCGATAAGAGGACTCGCCGCGTCTTACTGACAGTGGCAATCGTAGGTCGGGGGGTAGCCCCACCCGGTCAGCGCTGAATACAGAGAGCTTGTGACGATCAATCGGATCAGCCCAGGAGCGATCCCGTAATGAAGATAATCTGTGATAGTTGTGGCGCAAAGTACTCGATCGCCGATGAAAAGGTGGAGGGGAAGGTCTTCAAGATCCGATGCAAGAAATGCAGCGAGGTCATTGTGGTCGAGGGGACTGATGATGAGGTGGCCGATCAGCAAGGCGACTATGCCGATGCGTATGGTGGTACCGACGCCGCGGAGTGGTACGTCGTAATCGAAGGTGAGCGCGTCGGACCGGTTACCGCTGAGGAAGTCGACTCCTACTTCGGTGTGGGCAAACTGCATGCCGAAAGTTACGTGTGGAAAGAGGGGATGGATGACTGGGTGATGCTGGAGACGGTCTCCCAGTTTGAGCATCTCTTCGAGAACGCCACGGGACCAAACGAGGAGACCATCATTGCCGATCAGTCCGGCGATCCCGTCAGCGGAACGGACGCCCACATGGGCGCATCAGCGGACTCCGCAGCAGCCGGAGGCTACGGCGCTGAGGCCGGAGGCTACGACAGCGGCATGGATTACGCCGAAGGTGGCGACGCCACGGCGGTGATCGACTCCGAAAAATTCAAACAGGAAAACTTCGAGGAGTTCGGCGCCGGCGGTGATTCTCATGCCGAAGTGGAGACCACAGGAGAAAGCGGACAATTTGCCGCCGTCGAAAGCGGCAGCTACGACCAGCAAGAATCTGCCGGTGGTTTCGGCGCCGGCGGTGATGCCGCCGCTGACCAGGATGATGGCTACGAGTCCGACCAGGGCGGAATGTTTGCCGCATTCGATGAGGCTGATGATGGCGGCGGGTACGACGATGGCGGCTTCGATGACCCCGGCTTCGATAACGTCTCTTCCGGTGGTGGAGCCGCCGGCGGCGGTTCTGCGGATCTGACCGGGGGCGATGACGACCTGGTGGGCGCCAGAAATGAAAACAGCGTGCTGTTCAGCCTGTCGAACGTCGACAATTCCCCCTCCTCCGGATCGTCTTCCGGCTCCGGTGGGGCGCAGTCCGGCCACGCTCAGGGCAGTGACAAGTCGGGGCTGATCGACATCCAGTCGCTCGCTTCGACCCACGCTGCGATGAAGGACAGCGGTGACAGCGGTGGCAGTGGGGATGACGAAGAATTCGTCGCCAACACCATGAGCATGCCCGCGCTCGCTCCCAGCGGCAGCCAGAAGAGCAACACCGGGCTGATTATCGGTGTCTCTGCCGGCGCTGCCGTACTCGCAGCGGTGATGGCGGTGCTGGTGGTGATGGTGGTGTCGGACGACGATGAGCCGGAAGAAGAGACGGTCGTCGCCGAGGCTGCCGAACAGCAGGACGACGAAGCTGACCAGGATGACGAGCTCGACGAAGCTGCCAGGGAAGCTCAGGAGGCCGCCGAGGCTGCTCAGGCTGCCCAGGAAGACGAAGACGAAGACGACGAAGAAGCCGACGAGGACGACGACGAGGCCCGCGCCGAGGAAGAAGAGGCTCAGGAAGACGACGATGATGACGACGATGAGCCCGCCGTCGCCCAACGCCAACAGCCGCGCCAGCAGGCTCAGCCCAGCGGCGGTGGCGGTGGAGGCGGCGGTGGTGGCACCGCATCCGGCGGCGGTGGCTCCGGTGGTGGTGGCGGAGGCGGCATCGCTGATCGCCTTGACCAGCAACAGGATGAGCCCGCCCAGCAAGAACCGGAAGAAGACATTCCCGACAGCCTGTCGCGGTCGATGGTCCAGGAGACGATCGGGCAGTACAACTCCCGGGTCAACGACTGTGCCCGCAACAACAACCCCGATGATCTGAGCGGAAACGCCATGGTGCGCTTCGTGGTCACCGGCTCCGGCAATGTCACCAGTGCCGACGCTCAGGACGAATTTGCGGGCACCGAGGTCGGCAACTGCATCGAGGGCGTGGTCCAGAGCATGGAATTTCCGCGAACCCATGATGATACGCGGACCATCAACTTCCCGTTCACGGTTCGCTGAGAGTCTCGGGTACAGATCACTCCATCACCGGCGGAAATCTACTTCCGTGTCGAACAGCCGGTCCAGCCGATCCTGTTCGACGCGCACCGCGATGGTGGAACCTCCACCTCCGATTGTGACACTCCCCGGCGGGGAGCCTTTTGGCTTGCGCACGTGTTTCGCCTCCGTGTAGGTCACCTCTACCACTGTATCTTCGCGCCCCCCCGAAAACTGTGCGGCCAGCGTGGCGGCGTCGACCAGATCCTCGCTGTGTAGCTCATCATCTTTTCGCATCCGCAACACGACATGAGAGCCAGGGAAGTTTCGAGCGTGCAACCAGATGTCGCGCCCTCGGGCCACGGACGTGGTCAGCTCGTCGTTGGCACTGGCGTTGCGGCCCACCAGAATCTTGCTGCCGCTGGTCGCCTCAAATTCGCGATATGGGGGCAGGGGGCGATCTCGCTTCGCACCCTTTCGCCCACGGGCATCGTCCCGTGGCAGAAGACGCTTCTGCTCGAACTGTGACTTCAACTGGCTGAGTTGATCGAACTCTTCGGTTTGCTCGACTGTTTCGACGGCGCGACGGATCTTGTCGCGCAACTCCATGGTGTCGAGAAGCCGCTCTTCGACCTTGTCGCGTGCTGCCGTGAGGCGTCGGTATTCGTGGAAATAGTCGTCGATGTTTTCCTGGAGACTCTTGGAGGGATCGAGCGGAATTTCGGTCTCCGGCATGCCATCGCGGTAGAAGTCGGGCACTGTCACCGACTCGGCGCCGGGGTCGACCTCGCCGTAGGCCGACTGCAGCAGTTCTCCGCGCCGTCGGAACTCATCGGCGTCATCGATGCGCTCCAGATCGTCGCGAATATGATCGATGCGCCGCTCCAGGCGGTCGAGCCGGTTGTTGAGGCGACGTTGAAGCGAGCGGTGAAGCTGCTGTTGTCTCCGCTGGTGAAGCGACCGTGCCAGATAGTCGGCGAGTTGCTCGGAGCGGCTTCCGTCGGGCGGCACATCTCGCAGTACTTCTCGGACCTGATCGGTCTCCGCCCAGTCCGGCGGCGGTGGAGGGGCCTGATAGGAGGAGCCGGCTGCACCGTCGCGCCCACCCAGTAGTTTGCCCGGTCCGGTGGTAATAATTCGCTCAGCTTCGTCGAGCAGAAGCACATTGGGATGCCGGCCCAGCAGTTCGACGACCAGGATGACGGTCTGGCGGGGAGCGCTTTCGTCGCGGTCTTCGGGCTCCCAGTCCGGTTCGATGGCCTGGAACGTCATGAAGACGATGCGGTCCTGCTCGCTGATCTGCAGTTCTTCGAGCCAGGCTCCCTGCAGCCACTTGCGAAGTTGCATCGTAAACGGGGAGGGGTGAGGCGGCTGGTCCGGCTTGCCGTCGACGAGATGAATTCGGGTGTCCTTCGCCTCGGTGGCAACGAGCAGATGATACGTCGTACCCGGGGCCCGCAACTGGAAGACCAGTCGACTCGGCGAATCCTCGAACACCCGTTGTAGCCGCGACGGTACCAGCAACTCGTCGAGCTCCTCGACGACCAGCTCGGTCTCGCGCTGGGATAGATTGATGGTGTCAGTCATAAACTCAGAACCGTGCGTGATGTATCTGCGTCAGGTCTCTGGGCTAAAGGTATGGCGTATCGATGAATTTGGAAAATCAGATCGTCGTGGTAGCCTCGGGATGACAGTGGGGTCGGGCCGGGTTGTTCGGTACAGAGGAACGAAGAAATGAAACACGAGATGACGAAAACAACGGGGTACATCTGCCGAACAATGGTGGCGGGGTGGCTGATGGTACTGCTTGTGGCGGCAACCTTCGCGGGCGGGTGCGCCATGTTTCATGACCAGGAGCAGGAAGATCAGGAGCAGGCGGAGTGGCACTACGACATGGGCATGGGCTACTTCGAGTCCGGCGACACTACTCATGCGATCCGGGAGCTGACCCAGGCGATTGAGTACGACCCGGAGTACGCCGAAGCACACTATCTTCTGGGGTTTATCTATCAGGGGCGACGCGACTACAGAAACGCGTTTCACCACTTTGAAGAGACCCTTCGAAGCGACTCCGATTACTACTTCGCCAAGAACAACCTGGGGACCGTATATCTGGCGATGGAGCGATGGGAAGATGCCGTGGAGATGTTCGATGCGCTTCTCGACGAGCAGCTCTATACCACTCCCGAGCTCGCCCATAACAACCTGGGCTGGGCGTATTACAACCTGGGTAGGTATTCCGAAGCGTTGGAACACCTTCGGATGGCAATGCACCTGTCGCCCGAGATGTGTCTGGCCGACAACAACAAGGGACGGGTTCACGAAGCGATGGGCAACATGAGCGAGGCCGAGAGGTACTACCGGTCGGCCATCGAGAAGTGTCCTCAGGAGTATCAGGAGCCTCACTTTCACCTGGGGAGGCTGCTACAGAACCAGGGCAACGCCAACGCCGCTGCCCACTTTGAGCGGTGCATCGAAATCCGCTCGCAGAATGACCTCGCACAGCGATGTCGGCAGTATCTTGAGATTCACTGATCGCTCAGAGAGGGGCGGCGTCGACCTCGACGACGAATGTCAATTCTTCCCGGTTTCTCAACGTCCCCATCGGGGCACGGTACGGTTTCAGCCCCAGATCGGAGTGGTCTAGCTCGACGCGCCCGGAAACGACAAGTTGGGGAGAGAACTGCACGGAGACCGGAAAGTCGAAGTCGTGGCTTTTGCCCCGGATCTTTAGCGACGCCTTCAAAAGCCAGTTATCGCCGTCCGGAACGGCACCATCGACGCGAAACGCCAGGGTGCCCCATTCGTCGGCGTTAAGCTGGTCTTTGGCGAGCATGTTCTTGCGGGTGGTACGGCGATCTTTGTCCGACACTTTGCCATTGAGACCGACGCGGCGGCGATCGGCGGGATCATCGACCACCAGGTCGTGCACCGGGAAATCAAGAGAAAAGCGCAGTTCGCCGGGGTTGTCGGTGTCAATGGCAACTGTGGAGGTGAACTCATTGGCTCGCACCACGTGGTCGTGGCCCAGCCGCGACAACAGCTTGGAGTCATCGTTGTGAACGAGCACCGCCGCAAAGGTGTTGCCCGGTCGAAGTCGATAGCGTCGCGTCGTCATTGGGCCTCCACAACCGTGTCATAACTGGTTTTCCGCCGGCGCAGCGTGGCGCGGGAGCCCGTGGACACAAGCATGCCCTCGGCGCGGCCCGTTAGATGAGCTGCGTTGGCCTCGTCGGTGTCGATGTGCATCTCCAGCCTGAAATCGGGAGAGACACGAACCAACACGTCTCCGAAGACCAGATCCCGTTCCCCTCCGGTGAGCGCAACTTCTACGACATCCCGGTCCTCAACGCCGAAGTGTTCGGCGTCGTCGGGCGTCATGTGGATGTGTCGCAGCGCGCAGATTACACCGCGATCCAGCTCCACGCGCCCCTGCGGTCCTTCCAGAATAATGCCGGGTGTATTTTCGATGTCTCCGGAAGCGCGCACGGGAGCATCGATGCCGAGCGCAAACTCGTCGGTGCGGGCAATCTCGACCTGATCGATGTCGCGGGGCGGGCCCAGAATCCGCACCGAGTTAATACTGCCCCTGGGCCCGATGAGCCGAACCGTCTCTTTGGCGGCATATTGGCCCGGTTGAGACAGTTCGTTGCGCGCGGTCAACTCATGGCCTTCGCCGAACAGTTGTTCGATGGTCTCCTGACGCAGATGAACATGGCGTGCAGATACGGCCACCGGAATGGGTCGGCCGTCGCGGAGTTGATCCCGTTCTACCACCAGCCGGGCAGTATACTCGGCGATGGCACGTGACTCGTTGGTTTGCGCCACCAGCAGTTGGGTACGACTGTTGGGTGCGGAGATACAGGCGACGGGATGGTCGCGTTTTACTGTGGCGTTGCGGTTTCGTTGCTCATCGATGTGGGCGCCGAGAAATTGCAGGCGCTGGGCGGCGCGATGGCGGATCAGGGAACTGTTTTCGCCGATACCTCCCGTAAACACCACGGCGTCTACCCCGCCGAGGACCGTGGCGTAGGCGCCGATGTACTTGCGAAGCCGATGGGCAAACACCTGGATGGCGAGCCGACATTGCTCATCACCGTCTGCAGCCCGCTCTTCGATGTCCCGCATGTCATTTCCGACTCCTGACAACCCGGCGAGCCCGCTGTTGTGGTTGAGCAACTCGTCGAGTTCGTCGGCGTCGTACCCCTGGCGCATCAACTGGATGAGAATCCCCGGGTCAATGTCTCCGCTTCGGGTGCCCATCACCAACCCCTCCAGCGGCGTCAGCCCCATGCTGGTTTCGATGGAACGCCCGTACTCAACGGCACAGACGCTGGCCCCGTTTCCGAGGTGACAGGTGATCAGGCGTAGCTGGCGGGGGTCCGCATCGAGAAAGTCTGCGGCCCGATCAGTGACGAACTCGTGGCTGATGCCGTGGAACCCGTAGCGGTACAGGTCGTTCTGTTGTGCCAACTCCGTCGGAAGTGCGTAGGCCCGCGCCCGGGTGGGAAGCGTGGCATGAAACGCCGTGTCAAACACGGCGACGTGGTCGACGTCGTCCAGCACCTCGCGGGCGGCGCGGATACCTGCCAGATTCACCGGATTGTGAAGCGGAGCGATCGCCGAAAGCTCGTCGATAGCTGCCTCGACTTGGTCGTCGATACGCACCGGAGCTTGAAACCGGTCGCCGCCATGGACCACCCGATGGCCCACACCGGCGATGGTGACATCGTCGGGCAGGCTGTCGAGCAATTCGGGAAGTAGTGTTGCCATCGCCCGGCGATGACCTGCTTCGGAAAGACCATTCGACAAGGCCTTGCCGTTGATGGTCGCCTGTGGTGAGCTCGAGCCCAACCGCTCAATGTGTAGAGTGGCTACCTCATCGCCGGTATCGTGTGCGATGACATCGGCTTTGACCGAAGAGCTTCCACAATTGACGACCAGAATATGCATGGTGTCGAGCCTCTCGAAGAGCGGGCAGAGGTGGCGCTTACCGATGGATGATTCATCAACTTCGTGCAGAGTTCCACAGCCGGTAATCGCTGGCAACCGCTGCGGGATGATGGGGGATCGGTTTCCGTCGGTAGCGATTCCCTGGCCCAGGTCCTGGCCTTCGCCCGGGCCCGCCCTTCGCATTTGTTTTTCCGGGGCTTGTCCGAAATACGCTTTCGCCCTAACCGCTCTTGCCGACGCACAGCAACATCGGGCCGGGGCGAAGGACCGGACAAGGGCCAGGGCAGGCCTTCCGGAAATCGGTAGTAGCGGCAGAAATCACATTATTCACAGAATGATTGGGCGGGCGGAGGCTGGACGGTCAACCTGAAGATGCAGATCTGCGTCTTCGACGTGCGTCGATTTTTTGATCTTTTTTTGATTATTTTACTTCTGATCGGTTTGCGATCACTGTGCTGTCATCGACATCCTCTCTGAATTTGACGCTGCCTCCTGATGCAATGCTCAAACGTTTCGTCCGTCGCCGACCGTCGGCGACGCGCTGAATAACGACCCGAAGGCCGCGAGTTTTTCTGGCTGCCCTTGGGAACTGCGTCCCTTCCGGTCCACCGCCGCACCCGAAGGTGCGGACGAATGAACCATCCGGGACTCCCGCCTCCTCTACGAA
>SKMT01000718.1 GCA_007120915.1 Myxococcales bacterium
ATTTTGACCGGATCAGCCGCAACCTGCCGGCGTCGAATGTGGATCTGGAGGTCAGCGGGCTGGATCTGGGCGCGCAGGTGGAAGCTCAGCATCTTCCGCTGGAGGGGTTGTCCTACGACTCGAAGGACGATGCATTCTCGATACGCTGCGAAGGGCTGGAGCACCGGGTGTATCGGCCGGCGTCGATTTCGGTGCGCGAGGATGACTCGGGAGCGTTGAAGGCCGTCGAGATCGTCGATGAAGATGGTCGGCAGCACATCGCGCGGCTTACCGGGGCGCTTCAGTTGCCGGGCGATGGTGGGCGCGTGGGGAGGTGACATTTCCGAGTTCCGAGTTCCGACTGTCGATGGATTTTTATTGTTCCTTGTGTCACCAGGTTTCCGTGCAAACTCAGCAGGTTGAGCGGGACGTCTCAGACAGAGGCAAATGAAAGAGAATCGGAAATCGGAAGTCGGAAGTCGGAAATCCGACAAAGTCCTGTGGTATGGACGCGTGGGGCGCCGATAACCCAACAGTGCCCGAAACAACAATCGGGGGAGCAATGTCGAAGCAGGCGGTGCGGATGTACTACGAGCAGTACGACGAATGGGCTCGCATGGATTCAGCGTCCGGGCAGATCGAGTTTATGCGCTCCATGGGAGTGCTCGACCAGTGGCTTCCGGAGCAGGCGCGGGTTCTGGACATCGGCGGGGGGCCGGGGCGGTATGCCGTCGAGCTTGCCAGGCGAGGCCATCGGGTGTCGCTGGTTGATCTGTGCTCCCATCACATCGAGATGGCGCGAGAACAGGTGGTAGATCGCAGGTTGTCGACCCGGGTGGAGCGGATGTGTGAAGGCGACGCCTGTGACTTGTCGATGTTCGGCGATGACAGCTTCGATGCGGCCATGGCGTTCGGTCCGTTTTACCATCTGGTCGACGACAATGAGCGGCGCGACGCGGCCGCTGAACTCGCACGGGTGACTCGACCATCGGGGATTGTGTTCGTGCAGTTTATCCCGCCGCTAAGCGGTGTGGTCCGGCTGATGGAGCGCGCCGACGAGTTGCCTCAGACGGTTTCAGTCGACAGCTTCCAGACCGCCCATGCTGAGTATGTCTATCGCAATCCATCCGAGACGGGGTTCCAGGAGGCTGCGTACATGACGCCGGAGCAGGCGAAGCTGTTGTTTGAAGAGGTCGGGTTTGTCACCGAGGACCTGCTGTCGGTGTTGGGGCTTGCGGCGGGACGAGAGGAACGGTTGTGCAGGCTGCAGGCCAGAGACCCCGAATTGTACGAGGCGATGGCGGCGGTGATCGAGGATACCGCGCGGGAGCCGGCGGTCATCGAGACCGGAGAGCTGGCGATGTGGGTGGGGAGGCTGCAGGGTTGATGTCAGCCGGACGTCTCGTCGTCGCCCTCGAATAGCTCGGAGAGCCGCGGCCAGAAGTAACTCAGCGCGACGAGTACGGCGCCGAAGCCCATGAACAGCAGGATGCGCCACTCCGTGTCGACGGCCCGCAGATCGAAGAGCACCAGCTTGGCGACGGTAGCCAGCACCGCGACGAGCCCGGCGTACTTGAAGTGGCCACGGTTGCTGACCAATCCGACAACCAGAAGGGCGACGGCGTAGAATGCCCACCCGGCGGTGACCAGTGCATCGCCGTCGGGATGGCCGACCGCCTCGCTGTAGACGTAGGCGAGCACCGAAGCATGGGTGGCCCATCGGTAGACAAACCGCGCCGCCGAGCCGTGGCCTTCGCCCCGGATGCGGGTGATGATGACCGTGATTGCGACAAGCGACGCGACCACGAAGAGCGTCTGTACGGAACCGGCGTTGAGAAACGGCACCGTCGTAGTCTAGCCGGCCATGATTGCGGTATCTGCCAGGTAGACGGCGATGGGCGCGAGCAGTGCGTGCCCGCCGACGGCGAAGAGCCGATCTTCGAAGCGCGCTGCCAGGTAGTGCACGGCCACGGCCAACGCGGCGATGGCGGTGATGAAGTGGCCGTCCGGGGCGAGCTCGGCGAAGGCGACGACGGCGAAGGCGGTGGCGAGCAGCCGGTAGCCGGAGATCAGCTTCGCCGGCAGATCGCCGTCGAAGCGGTATGCCACCGCCGCGGCGGCAGCGACGACGATAACGCTCAACCCGGTCCACAACCAGGCGGGGTTGTCCCAGATCATCATGGTGAACGCGAACCCGGCGACGGCAGACGCGCCGGCCAACAACAGCGCCGTGTTCACCTGGTAGGACTGCTCGTCGTCTTCATCTGCATCGCGCTGTGGGTCAAACCGCAGCCAGAGGCGAACCGTGGGGACAACGCCGATGCAAAACCAGGTGATCAGCAAGCTGGCCTGGGTGTAGAGCTGTTCGTGGCCCTCGATTTCGTCGAGCGGTTGCTCCTGGTTTACAAAGAGCAGCTCCCCGAACTCGGCGAACCAGATGGCCGACGAGGCGTAGCCGACGAACGCCCAGGCGCCCAGCGCGACAATGCCGAGGATGATGCGCCAGCCGTGCACCAGGTAGATGGCGGTCATCCCGAGCACCAGAATGGCGTTGTAGGTCATCAGCCCGGGGATATTGCCGTCGGAGCTGAGAAGCAACGGGGTGGCGAAACCGCCGATGGCGGCGACGACTGCCAGAGCGGGGTCGCGCTCGTTGTTGGCGATGATGAAGGTGGCGGCGACGACACCGGTCATCGCTCCGAAGGCCACCGAGTAGGGGATCAAATCGTAGAAATGATGTGCCGAAAAGAGCGCGATGTAGTAGGCGACGCTGGCAGCGCCGAGTAGGATCTGGCTGAGCCGATGGCGTGAGTCGCGCACCTGCCAGCCGGCGATGCCCAGCCCGGTGCCGATGGCTAGCCCGAAGCCCACGCGCACCACCGGGGTGACCAGCCCGTGCTCGACGGACCAGCGATACAGAAACGCCAGGCCCACCAGAAGCAGTGCGACGCCGATTTTGTCGACCCAGTTTTCGGGGCGAATCCAGTCATCGTCGCTGTCGGAGTTGGTGTCTTGTTCGTCGTCGGTGCCGACGCTGCCGTCGGTGCCGGCGTTGAGCTTTTCGACCAGCGGTCGACGCTCCTTTGAGCCCGCAGTGGAGCCGGTGTCGTCGTCGCCGATCTCGTCGAGCTGCTCTTCCAGATCGTCGATGCGGTCTTCGAGCCGGGCGATGCGCCGGCGCAGCTTGTCGTCGGTGTTGTCGTCGTGGCTGCTCATGGCGTGGGCTTATTGGACGGGGCGGATGCGGATGACGATGGACTTGGAGGCCGGGGTGTGGCTTTTGCGGGCGTACTCGTCGACGGGCACCAGGACGTTGGCTTCCGGAAAGTAGGTACCGGCGCTTCGGCGGGGAAGGTCATAGGGGACGACCCGGAAGTCGGGGGCGACCCGCTCGACGCCGCCGTATTCGCTGATCAGGTCGACGGTCTGGCCCGTTTCGAGTCCCGCCTCTTCGATGTCTCGTTCGTTGAGCATGACCACGCGGCGGGCGTTGTGAATCCCCCGGTAGCGGTCGTCGTTGGTGTAGACCGTGGTGTTGAACTGGTCGTGGCTTCGAATGGTCATCATCAGGTATTCGCCGTCGTCCAGGTCGTGTTCCGGGATGGGATGGACCGTGAACTTCGCGCGGCCGTCGTCGGTGGCGAATTGCCCCTCGCGCACGGGATTGGGAAGTGCGAATCCTCCGCGCTGGCGCACCCGCCGGTTGTAGTCCTCAAACCCGTCGATGACCTCTTCGATGGCGTCGCGGATGGTGTCGTAGTCCGCCACGAAATCACTCCAGCCGATGGCGTCGTCGCCCCCCAGGGTCGCCTCGGCGATGCCGGCGACGATGGCCGGTTCGCTCAGAAGATCGTCGGAGACCGGGTCGAGCCCGCCGGTGGACTGATGGACGATGCCCATGGAGTTTTCGACGGTGACGAACTGCTCGCCAGATTGCTGTACGTCGACTTCGGTGCGGCCCAGGCAGGGCAGGATCAACGCCCGGTCGCCGGTGACCAGGTGCCCGCGGTTGAGCTTGGTGGAGATCTGGACGGTGAGCCCGCAGTTTTCCAGCGCTTCGGCGGTGTAGTTGGTGTCCGGTGTGGCCGACAGGAAATTGCCGCCCATCCCGACGAAGACGTCGGCGTCGCCCGATTTCATCGCCTCGATGGCGTGTACGGTGTCGAATCCGTGGTCGCGGGGGGCGTCGATGCCGAAGGTCTCTTCGAGCCGGTCGAGAAATTCGTCGGTGGGCTTGTCCCAGATCCCGACGGTGCGGTCGCCCTGCACGTTGGAGTGCCCGCGCACCGGGCAGGCGCCGGCGCCGGGCCTTCCGAAGTGCCCGCCCAACAAGAGCAGATTGACCACCTGTTGGATGTTTGCGACCCCGTTTTTGTGCTGGGTCAGCCCCATCGCCCAGCAGCAGATCATACGATCGGCGTCGGCAGCGATGTCGGCGGCGCGATAGATCTCCTCGCGCTCAATGCCGCTGTTGTCGACGATCTCATCCCAGGAGGTCGCCTCCACGTCGGCGACGACGTCGTCGAATCCGGTGGTCTTCTCGTCGATGAACTCGCGGTCGATGACCTCGCCGGGGTTTTCGTCTTCCAACTCGAGCATCCGCTTGATGATGCCCTTCAGCAACGCCACGTCGCCGTTGATACGAACCTGCAAGAACAGGTCGGCCAGAGGCGTCCCCCCGCCGACGATGCCGCGCACTTCTTGAGGATGCTTGAAGCGGGTCAGCCCGGTCTCCCGCAGCGGATTGACGCTGACGATGGTCGCACCGTTTCGCTTCGCCTTCTGCAGCGCCGTCATCATCCGTGGGTGGTTGGTGCCCGGGTTCTGGCCGATGACGAAGATGGCGTCGGCGTAGTTGAACCCGTCCAGAAGCACGGTGCCCTTGCCGATACCGATGACCTCCGACAGTCCCACGCCGCTCGATTCGTGGCACATGTTCGAGCAGTCCGGCAGGTTGTTGGTGCCGAAGGCGCGGGCGAAGAGCTGATACAGGAACGCTGCCTCGTTGCTGGTGCGCCCGGAGGTGTAAAAAATCGCCTCGTCGGGCGACTGAAGGGCGTTGAGTTCGTCGCCGATCAACGCGAAGGCGTCGTCCCAGGAGATCGGTTCGTAATGGTCGCTGTTCTCCCGGCGCACCAGCGGCTCGGCAATGCGGCCCTGGGCGTTGAGCCAGCGCCCCGATTTCTCCATCAGTTCCGGGATGGAGTGGTCGGCAAAAAACTCGGCGCCGATGGTGTCGGTGGTCGCCTCGTCGGCGACGGCTTTCGCCCCGTTTTCACAGAACTCGGCGGGGGCGCGATGATCCGGGTCCGGCCAGGCGCAGCCCGGGCAGTCGAACCCGCCCGGTTTGTTCAGCCGCAACAGGGTTTTGGTGCCCCGAAAGATGCCCATCTTCTTGCGGGCATGACGCATGGTCTCCATCACCGCCGGGATGCCCCCGGCGACTTCGCTGGGCTCGGACAACTCCAGGTCCTCGTCGTCGTTTCGGACAATGGGATCGTCGGTGTCGGTCATCGGTGTCGGTGGTGTGGAAGACGCAGGTCAGCGGCGCATTGCGGGGCAATGCTAGCACGTTGGCGAATGCGGTGCGAAGTGGTGGTGTCAGACGCTGACGCGGTCGGGGTGGGTGTAGACGTTGAACCGGCCGTTGCGGGCGAAGCCGACCAGGGTGATGCCGAACTCGTCGGCCAGATCGACGGCGAGCGAGGAGGGGGCGCCGACGGCGACGACGAAGGGGATGGAGGCGCGAAGCGCTTTTTGCAGCAACTCGAAGCTGGCGCGGCCGCTGAGGACGACGGCGTGTTGGTTCGCCGGTAGCTCGTCGGCGAGGAGGCGGGCGCCGACGAGTTTGTCCATGGCGTTGTGGCGGCCCACGTCCTCGCGAAGTGCGACCAGGTTGGCGTCGGCGTCGAACAGCCCGGCGGCGTGGATGCCGCCGGTGGTCTCAAACAACGGCTGGGCGTCGCGAAGCCGGTGGGGAAGCCGAGGAATCATTTCGGCGGGCAGCTTAAAGTCGATGTCGTGCAGTGCGGTGCAGTCGTCGATTTCGAGGGCTTCGAGCGACGCCTTGCCGCAGACCCCGCAGCTTGAGGTGGTGTAGAAGTTGCGCTGCAGCGAGGCGAGGTCGACGTCGACGCCGTCGGCGACGTCGATGCGGATGATGTTGGTGGGGTTATCGACGTCGTCGGCGTCGGGGCCGGTGATCTCGGCGATGTCGTCGGGGCCCGATAGAATGGATTCGCCGTACAGGAAGCCGGCGGCCAGTTCGGCGTCGGCGCCGGGGGTGCGCATGGTGATGGAGACGCTTCGGCGCGCCGGTTTTCCCACCAGCCTGTAGCCGAGTCGGATTTCGAGCGGCTCTTCGACGGCGAGAAGATCGGTGTCGGTGCCGCAGCTGCCTTCTCGATAGCGGTGCACCTGGGTGCGGCGGGTGGATTCGCTGCTGTCGAAGGTCATAGAGATCCAGCGAGGGGATTGATCAGTGTGTCGGAGCGCAGGCCGGTGTGGTGGTGGGACCGGTGTCGGTCTGAATGGTGACGTTTTCGTCACAGCGGCTCAGATCGTGGCCATTGTCCTCGCAGTCGGCGTGGCCGTTGTCGGGGTTGCAGGGGGTGCTGCAGACGCTCTGTTCGATGTAGCAGACGTGCTGCTCGCAGTCAGGATTCAGCGAATGGCAGCCGCAGCGAGCGTCGTCAGGGCACTGTTCGTCGCCGACGCATTCGATTTCGTATTCGAGCACATTGGTCAGGCAGAAGTTCGTGGTGCAGTCCTCGTCGCTGTTGCAGTTTTCGCCGACGAGTTTGTCGCCGTGGGGAGGCTCGCAGAAGTGCGTGGGTTGGCCGCCCGGGCCGGCGCCGACGGTGCAGACATCGCCGCCACCGCAGTCGGCAGTGCCCTTGCATGCCTGGGCGCAGACGCCGAAGCCCTCGACGGTGGGAGTGCAGACCTGGCCGTCTGTACAATCCCGTCGGGAGTCTTCACAGAACAACGAGCAGGTGCCGCTGCCGTCGTCACGGGGAAGACAGACATCGGATTCGCAGTCCGACGAATAGGTGCATTCCTCGCCCAGTGCCAGCCCGCCTTCGTTGATGTAACCACAGGAGACACCGTCGACGTCGCCGGCGGTATCGAAGATGGGAGCATTGCAGGTCATGTCGTCGCGCTCGCAGTCGTCGGGCGACTGGCAGCGGGCCACGCCCATGGGACTGCAGATCTGGACGTTGGCTTCATGGCCGTCCAGCGATATAGCGGTGCGTCCACAGACCTGGTTGGAGCCGCAGTCCGTTTCATCGGCACAGGGCGCCGAGCAGGTACCATCGAGGCAGAATCCCCCTCGGCAATCGTCGTGTTGTGAGCAGTTTGCTCCGGGAGAATAGCGGCCATCGCCGATGTGGCAGACCGTCGCCAGTCCATCGCCGTCGCCGGCGGTGACGACTCCACAGCTTTGGCCGTCGGCGCAGTCGGCGTCGCTTTCACACACCGGTGCCTGACAGAGCTGGTTGTGGCACTCCCACCCCTCTTCGCAGTCCGTGTCCGCAGTGCATTCGGAGGCGCACACACGGTTGATGCACATTCCGCTTTCGCAGTCCGAGGCATCCGTGCAGTGCTGGCCTTCGGCGCGCTCGGGCTGCTGCTCGGTGGCGGAATCTGTGCCGGGGGTGGTGGCACAGGCGGCGAAGAACAGCGTTGCAACGACGACGCTAAGAGTAGTGAAAAGAGCGGACTTCCAGGGCATTGAACGACTCCGGGGACGGCACGAGAACAGGGGCGCAGTGTACACAACGGCGCGCACCATATACGGCCGGAGTCGATGGTGCCAGTGCTACTGACAGAAGTCGGGGTCGGAGTGTGTGTCGACGCCGGCCTGCTCCTGGGCGGCGCAGGTCGACGAGCCGGTGTAGATTTCACCGTCGCACCCGCAGTTGTCCGTCATGTCCGTGGTGCACATGGTCGGCACCTCGACGCATTCGCCTTCGACCCCGGTTTCGCCGCAGACACCGTCGGAGTAGTAGCAGTAATATCCGCTGGGACAGCCGTCGGTGTCGCAGACCATACCCGTGTCATCGTCGTCGTTGCTATCGTCGTCATCGTCGCCGTTGCCGTTGTCGTCATCATCATCGCCGTTGCCGTTGTCGTCATCATCATCGTCGTCGGGCAAGACGCGACAACCGCAGCCACAGTCGTTGACGAAGGGTTCTTCATCTTCGCCACAGGTTATCCACGTATCCGTGGCGTCATCGTCGGGACAGAACTCATCGGTATAGCCGTGAAATGTAATGTCGTCGTCTTCGTACATCTCCAGGCACTCCCCCTCGAGGCAGTGCGCCATGCCGGTGGTGTCTACACCGCTGTGAGGTGCAGCGCAGCTTGAGGAGCCGTAATAGATAGTGCCGTTGCATCCACAGGTCTCGGCCATGTCGTCGGTACAGGCATCGGGTTTCGGCTGGCACTGGCCGGTGGCATCGGGGTCGGTACAGTCGTCGCCGGCATAGCTGCAGTAGGTGTTGGAGGGGCAGTCGTCGATGTCACAGAGGAAATCGCCTTCGAGCTTGATACAGCCGCAGCCGCAGTCGTCGTCGAATTTGACCTGGTCGTCGGGACAGAAGAAGTGGCCCTCGTAGAATTGATCGCAGACATCGGAATCGTCACTCCAGTACAGCACGTGGTCGGCGTCGGCATCGGGGCACTCGTCGTCGTTTTTCTTGGTACCCGGCGGCAGGTCGTTGTTGGTGGTGTTGTTCGAGTCGTTGTTGGCGTTGGAGTCGTTGTCGTTATTGGAGTCGTTGTTCTGACCAACATTGAGGTCGTTGTCGCTGGCGGAGCCGGATTCGGGGGCATCACCACAGCCGAGGACCAGGGTGGCAGTGCACACGAGAATGACCAGAAGTTTGAGCAGTCTCATGGGAGTACTCCGCATCGGGGAAGGCATCGGTTGTCACACTCGGGTGATTGCGCTGCAAATTGCATTCCGGTGCGGGACGGGTGGTGAGAGACAGGGTGTAACCAAGAGGAGATGAGGAGATAAGGGGGATGGGGGGATAGGAGAAACCAGTGTGTCAGGTCTGTAGACAATCAGATTCTTGAGGGGCGTGTCAGAAAGTCGTGGATCGTGGGG
>SKMT01000567.1 GCA_007120915.1 Myxococcales bacterium
CCACGCGCACCTCCAGGGCGATCCCGGTGGTGAACATGTGGTGGGCCCACACCACGAAGCCGAGTACGGCGATTGCGATCATCGACCAGGCCATCAGTGCGTAGCCGAAGATGTGCTTTCGGCTGAAGGTCTGGACCACCGAGCTTATCAGCCCGAACCCGGGCAGGATCATGATGTAGACCGCCGGGTGTGAGTAGAACCAGAACAGGTGCTGGTACAGAATCGGGTCTCCGCCGCCGGCGGGGTTAAAGAAGTGGAATGTTCCGGGGAACAGCCGCTCGAAGGTCAGCATCAGAAGGGCGCTGGTCAGCACCGGTGTGGCGGCCAGAATCAAAAAGCTGGTCACCACGATCGACCAGGTGAACAGGGGCAACTGGAACATCTTCATGCCCTTGCAGCGCATGTTGAACACGGTGGCAAGGAAGTTGATCGCCGCCATGGTGGAACTGACGCCGACCAGAATGATCCCGAGCACCCAGAAGTCTGCCCCCAGCATTCCGCTGTAGATGTTGTTCGACAGTGGCGGATAGGCCGTCCACCCGAACTCGGGCAGGCTGTTGATGAAGAATCCAAAGAAGGTGATCAGTGCCGAGGCCGGCAGAATCCAGAACGCCGCCAGGTTCAGCCGCGGGAAGGCCATGTCCGGTGCACCCACCTGAATGGGGACCACGAAGTTGCCGACGCCGGTGAAGGCGGGGATGATGAAGAAAAAGATCATCGCCGTGGCGTGCAGCCCGGGCAGTGCGTTGTACATCGAGGGATCTTCGAACAGCACCGTGCCGTGCTGGGCCAGCTCAATTCGGATCAGGATCGAGAGCACACCGCCGAACATTCCCATGATGGTGGCGAACGTCAGGTAGAGTACGCCGATGCGTTTGGCGTCCGTGCTGCAGGCCCACTCCTTGATGTAGGTCCAGTTGGGCACCACCGTGCCGACGGCTCCGCCCAATACCGCACCGATAATCCCCAGCAGCAACGTGCCGCTGATGGTGCTGGAGATGACGGCGCCGATGGTCATTCCCCAGGCAGCGGCGAACTGTTGGGCACCGAGAGCGAAGAAGAGCCACTCGATGGCGCTGCCCGCCACTTCGGCGAAGTATCCCTCGGTCAGCCCCATCATACCGAGCGCCAACCCACCGATCAGCCCCAGTATCAGACCGAATATCCCTGCCTTTTTCGCTCCCTGGCCCATGGTCTTGGACCGGGGATAGATCGGCTTGGCCTCTTCGGTGAGTGGGGAGAGATAACCTTTGGCTTGAATTTCCTTCATGATTCGATGCCTCGCCAGAACGGCTCGCTTTCAGCAAGCGACCGGCTCTCCAGGTTCACGTGAATGTGTCACTCGCCCGCCGCCTTCGAGGGGGCGGGCTCACAAGTTGCTCAGTCCAACTCACGGCGAATTTCGTCGACGTCGAAGGGCTGAACCTCCGCAGCGTCGTTGTCAAAAGATTGTCGGATGTAGGTCAGAAGCGCCGCCAGCTCCAGGTCACTCATCGACCGTGCCACCGGGCGCTTGCGCCCCGGGTAGCGTGGGGTGTCCTGACCTTCGACAAGAATCCGCACCAGGTCATCCGGCTCGTCGGCCAGCACGGCCTCATTGCCCGCGATATCGGGGGCGAGCTCGGGGTCGATGGAGCGACCGTCGTCGCCGTGGCAGCTCGCGCAGCTTCGGTACAGCCGCTCGCCGGTACGCATCAGGTCTTCCGTCGAAACCGGGTCGACGTCGGCGGCGGGGAAGGGCGAGTAGCCCAGTGCCTCGCGCATCTCGGCGACGTCTTCTTCGTCGATGGTGCTTCCGTCGTTACCCCAGGCGGTACGTTCGTGATTGACGACTTCGGCGATTTCAGCGTCGTTGAGCGTGCCGCGGAACGCGGGCATCCGACCCGGGCCTTCCAGTACAATCTGGATATGGTCGTCGATACGGTCGTCGTCGACCACCACCTGGTTGTCCACCAGCGGGGGATCGGCGCCGATGCCGGTGCCGTCGTCGCCGTGGCACTCGGCGCACTCGGCGTTGTAGATCGTCTCGCCGTCGGCGACTTCCACGTCTTCGAGCTCATCCATGTACCAACGCTGGAAGCTCGACGGGGTCATCACGACGGTGCGGAAGTACATATCCCAGTGGCCACGCCCACACAGCTCGGCGCAGGTGCCCTGGTACTCTATGGCGTTGTAGCCGACATAGGGCGAGTCCTCGAGGTTCTCCGGGGCCTCCCGGCCGTCGGCCAAAAAGTCGACGTGTTGCTCCAGGCCGGTGACCCGGCGCTGTCCGGCGTCTTCGCCTTCGCGGAACAGTCCGCTTCGCGTCTGTGGATACTCGTAGTCCGAACGGGTCATGGTCTGGAAGTTTGCCGCGCGCACCTGGCCGATCGGCCCGTCAGCGCGCACCCACCAGTGGTTAAACCGCCCGGGAACCGCGTCCATCTTTATGCCCAGTGCGGGGATGAAAATCGCGTGGATGACGTCCTCGGAGGTCACCTGAATTTTTACGTTCTTGTGCGCCGGAATCACCAGGTCTTCGTGAACCAGACGCTGGTCGGAGGGGAAGATGTCTTCGTCGTTGGGGTCGTACTCAAAGTTCCAGTCCCACATTTCGGCGTGGGCGGTCACGGTCATGTCGATGCCGTCTTCCGGTTCGGTTTCCGTGGAGAACATCACGTCGATCGTCGCCACACCGATCCAGACCTGAATGGCCAGTGCCGCCATCGTCCAGCCGAACTCCAGGCGCAGATCCCCGTGGTTTTGCACCGGGTTTTCGTCGGGGCTTCGCCGTCGGAACTTGATGATCGCAAAAAGCAGCAGCCCTTCGACGATGATCAGGATGAACAGACAGATCTTGGCGATCAGATTGTACAGTTCGGTGATCTCGCGGCCGCTTCCGGACTTGAGAGCGACGAATTCTCCGGAGCCGGGGATGGCAGCGGCGGTCGACGGCACCAGGGTGGCAACCGCCAGCACTGCCAGAGCAGCCAGCCCCAGCAGCACGGCACGAAGGTCGAACTGAAGCCCGCCGTTGTTCAAGGCGGTGCTACAGTGGGTGTTTCGGAATTGATGGCTCATGGTGTTCTTTGCATTCACGGGGCCACTCATCGGTAGTGTCTTACAGTCATGATCGAGGACATACGGTGGTAACTTCTTCTGTGATCCGGGTCATGAGTTCGACGCTGCCGTACCTGATATGCTCAGGGGGGGCGCTGTCGGCTCCACGGAATGGACAGAAGCGCTAAAAAAAGCGGTTGCCCGCTTTTTTTGTTGGAATCTGCCGATTCCCGGTCGTTGTTCAGTCCTCGTCGTCGTCCATCTCCTGTTGGTCTTCAACTTCTTGCTCGTCGACTTGCTGTTGCGGCTCGTCGTCGACGTCCTCCTGATCTTCGATTTCTTCGTCTTCCTGGTCCTCCGCCTCTTCATCATCTGCTTCTTCGTCGACGTCTTCATCGACGTCTTCGTCGAGTTCGTCCTCATCGACGAGGGCGGGGTCAGCTTCGAGGTACTGCTGAGCTTCCTGAAGATCGCCGACGGTGCGGATGCGATCGTAGCCGATGCGGTCCTCTTCGGCAGTGGAAGTGATCAGCCAGGCCTGAAGGTCCATCCAGTCCTGAGCGCTGTAGGTTGCGACGGTGGGCCGGTCCGGCAGCGAAGCGTGGACCGACTCGACGACGCGTTGGGCGAAATCTTCGTAGCTGCCCCCGGCGCTGGCGGGATGCATGGTGCCGGTCTCGATGTGCAGATAGGGCGGGAACTTGCCGTAGGGACCGATGGCGGTCTCGGGGCTGCCGTCGGCTCCGTGGCAGCTCGCGCAGCTTTGCTGAAACAGCTCACCACCGCGGTCGATGTTGGCGTCCTCCATCACGATGGGGTCGCCAAAGCCGCGAAGACGCCGATAGCGCTCATCATCAGCATCGTCGATCAGAAACTGCACGGCCCGGTCGACAGCAATCGGATCCGGGGCTTCCGGAGCCGACAGCGCGCGGCAGACCGCATCGATCTCTTCTTCGGTCACCTCTTCGAGGTTGTCCGACGGAATCAGCTCATCGCGCATGAAATGGACCATCGCCCACAGATCTTCGTCGGGAAGGTGGGCGAAGGAGGCCATGGCGGTGTCGGGGATTCCTTCATCGAGGGTCTGGAAGATTCCAAAGGGGCTTGTGCCGTGGACCCAGTCGTCGGGGTCGTCGTGGAAGTCACGGGCGTCGGGGGTGATCCCTCGGCCGTCCTCGCCGTGGCAGGCCGCGCAGTGTTGGCCGAATTGGTCCTGACCGCGCTGGATCTGCTCGTCGTCCTCCGGTTCGGCAAAGTCGGCGACTTCCTCGCGCACATCGGGATCACAGATCCCTTCCTGGGCTTCCCGTCGCACCTGGGCGACGATTTCATCGGGATCCGGCTGAGGATCAGCGATGAGACTGTTGGTGTAGTGCGCAACGGCCCATCGATCCTGGTAGCGCAGGTTTTCAAACGCCGGGTGTTGCTCGTCGTTGTACTCGTAGCCGTGGGTGACCACGTGGAAGATGGAGTAGGGCCCGGATCGTTCGACGTCGGTGTCGACGAATCCCTCAGCACCCATGCGTTCGCCCATCTCAGTGGGGGCGACACCCTCGTCACCGTGGCACTCGGCACACTGGTCGTCGAAGACCTGTTCACCCCGCTCGATCTGCTGGGGGGTACCCATTGCCAGACGGTCCAGCGTCTGCAGTCCGTACTGGCCGTGCACCGCCATCGGTACCAATACAAAGGCACCACCGGCGACCAGGGCAAACTTCCATCCGTGTTTGAGCATAGCGTTTTTCATGTCGTCACTGCGTTGAGCGTACAGACCCTCCGAAGGGTCCAATAGTCACCTATTCGTTGTCGTCCCCACCGGACTCACCGTGCTTTCCGTTCGGATAGATCAGGTGGTCGTGGGAGTGGGGGATGGCTTCGTGAAGCAGCGGATCGTTGAGCGGAACCAGATTATGCTTCGCCAGCGATCGGGCCACGAAGAACATGAAGAGTCCGATAAAGCCCAGTGCTACGAGAAACTCCAGCCAGGGAAGCATCGGGCCTGCCAGGCCGGCCTCGGGGCCGTACGTGTAGGGCATCACCCAGATCCAGATTTCGTACAACTGCATCGCGATCAGCAGGATGCAGACGTAGACCAGGATGTTGTTCTTGTTCTTCTTCGCTTCCTGCGGCAGCAGGGTGAAGAAGGGCACGATGAACTTCAGAAGGGGGATCGCCAGAAGCAGAAAGCCCCAGCCTTCACTCATCCGATCGACGTACCATTTGGCCGTCTCCGGGATGTTGGCGTACCACAGCAGCAGAAACTGGCTGAAGTGGATGTATGCATAGAAGACGGTAAAGGCGAAGACGAACTGGCCCATCCGGTGCACCTGTTCGATCCCGGCGGTGCCGCCGAACAGGTTTTTGCGAAGCATGTAGATCAAAATCAGGGTCATCACGGCGAGCCCGGTCTGGAACAGCCCGGCGAATGCATAGACCGACCACATCATCGAGTACCAGTGCGGGTCGAACGACATCGTCCAGTACCAGGAGGTGACCGACACGGTGATCACGAAGACGATCAGGAAGAACGCCGACACCCACAGGTTTTTGCGAAACAGATCGTGGTCGCCGGACTCGTCTTGCTTCAGGCTGTTGCGCCGCATCAAAAAGTACATTCCCGCCAGCACCACCGTGCTGCCCAGGGTGCCCACAATCAGCGCTGTCAGGTTCAACACCGGCGCCTTCTCGGCGACGATGGGGTCAAACAGCTCCGAGTCGGGGTCGAAGACTTCCGGGGCCAGCTCGATCCAGCCGAACACATATTCGGCGCCCAGAAGGGCGACGGCGCCCAGCAAGACACCGGGGATCAGAAACGAGCCCACCGCCTCCGGGATGCGCCGGCTGCTGACCGACCAGCCGGCCTTCGACAGGTACTGTGTGGCGATGAAGAAGGGCCCGCACAGCGCCAGCGAGAAGGAAAACCAGAATCCGATCACATAGCCGCGCCAGGCGCGGTCGGGGTCGAGAAACAGACCGCCGACGAACGCGATGATTCCGACGACAGCGAAGATGATCGCAGCCAGGTTGAACTTGGCGGGTACTTCGAACTCGCCGGGGGGCTCGATGTCTTCGTGGTGATGTTCGTGAGCCATTGAGTTAGCCTCTTTCTACTGATCGACAAACATTGGGGGTTGCTCAGCGCCGCCTGTGGGGCGCGTTTGTCATCGTTACTCGCTTCGAACCCTCTCGACGTCGCGTGGCTGCGGATATTCGGAGCGCTGAAGGGCGCGAATGTAGTTGACCACGGCCCACCGCTCCATGTCGGTCAGTTGGTTTTCGTAGGACCACATCATCCCGGCGCCGTAGGTGATGGTGCGATAGATGTCACCATCGGTCTGATTGCGCTGGGGAGTGGTATGGAAGGTGGGCACTGTCGCCTGGTAGTGGCCGGCTTCGACAATCGGCCCCGTTCCGTGACCTTCGAGCCCGTGGCAGACCGCGCATTGTTCTTCGTAGCGAAATCGCCCGTATTCGAGGTTTTGTTCGGTCACCGGCACCGGGTTTTCCAGGTTTCGGTAGTGGTCGCGATCCGGTCGGTCGCCGCGGGGATTCTGATCCATGGCCACCGTGTTTGGCGGAGGCTGGCGCATCCCTTCGGGCTGGTCGTCTCGATAGATCGGCTGGCTTGACTGATCCTTGAAAAACGTCTGCTGGTGCATCCCCTGGATCGGGACCAGCCGTCCGAACTGCTCCTCACCGGCGGGAAGTCCCACCTCATAGATGCACCCGACCAGCGTCAGGCTCGACAGAGCCACGGCCACCAGGCACAGCTTCGAGATTGTCATTCGTCGGTGTTTCATCGGTTATGCGCCTTCATTGGTGATGGTGCGGATTTCAACCGGGTCGAGCGAGGCCATAAACTCTTTGACTTCGTCAGCGTCAAATGCCTCGTCGTCCGCCGAGATCCAGAGCGCAAAGCGGTCGGAGGTGATCTCGGGGTCGATAATAAAGGGCTTTCGGAAGCAACCGGCGGCAATCAGCATCACAATCGCGGTGATCACCCCGGCGAACAGCACGCTCAGCTCAAACATGATCGGCACGAAGGCCGGCACGGGAGCGAAGGGCTTGCCGCCGATGTTCATGGGCCAGTCGAAGGTCATGGTCCCGAACTGAAGCGAAATCGCCGTGACCAGCCCGGCCATCCCGGCCCCGAAGGTCACCCAGGGAATCCAGGAGCGGCCAAGACCCATCGCCTCGTCCATCCCGTGGATGGGAAACGGGGAGTAGGCCTCAAAGTCGTCGTAGTCTGAATCGCGGGTGTGAGCCGCGGCGAGCATCAGTTCGTCGGGAACATCGAAGAACGCTGCGACGCCGCGGATGTCGCCATCGCCACCATCGCTGGTGTAGCGGGGCACCACATCACCACCACCATCACCGGCGGCGACGATCTTTGTTTCTTCGGTCTCGGTCTCGTCCTCGGGGTCGGTCTCGTCCTCGGAGTCGGTCTCGTCCTCGGAGTCGGTCTCGTCCTCGGGGTCGGTATCGTCCTCGGGGTCGGTATCGTCCTCGGAGTCGGTCTCGGTCTCGTCCTCGGTTTCGGAGTCGGAGTTGTCCTCGTCGTCGTCCGAATCGTCGTCATCCGAAGCTTCTTCGGGGTCGGAGTCCTCTTCGGCCGTGGATGCGTCGTCGGAATCTTCTTCCGTCGCTTCTTCGGGCTCAGAGGCTTCGTCACCGGCTTCGGTGTTGTCGCCGTCGGAGTCTTCAACGTCACTTTCTTCGCGAAGTTCTTCGTCTTCGCGCTTCTCTTCGGACGTCTCGTCCTTCTGGTCGTTCTCATTGCTCATCGGCAACCTCCTTGCGGTTCTTGCGAGAGGCCTTCTTGGGGTCCATCACGGCTTTGACTTCGAACATGGTGATTGTGGGCAGCACCCGCGCAAACAGCAGGAACAGCGTCATGAACATGCCGAAGGAGCCGATGGTCAGCGCCCAGTCCATCCATTTGAAGTCGTACACGCCCCAGGAGCTGGGAACGAAGTCGCGGTGCAGCGAGGTGGTCACGATGACGTAGCGCTCAAACCACATGCCCACGTTCACCAGAATCGAGATGATGAACAGCGCGCCGATGCTGCGGCGGATTTTCTTAATCCACAGCAGTTGTGGCACCAGCATGTTGCAACTGAGCATGATCATCGCCGACCAGCCGTAGGGCCCGAGCACACGGTTTGCGAAGTGGAATCGCTCCGCTGGCACCGCCGAGTAGTAGGCGATCACGAACTCCGTCAGATAGGCGATACTGACGATGCCCGCGGTCAATAGTACGACCTTGGCCATCGATTCGAGGTGGTTGATCGTGATGTAGCTTTTTAAATCAAACACCTCCCTCATCACGATGGTTAGCGTTAGCACCATCGCGAATCCGGAGAAGATTGCACCGGCGACGAAGTAGGGCGGGAAGATCGTGGAGTGCCAGCCCGGAATCACGGACACCGCAAAGTCGAAGGACACAATGGTGTGCACCGACAGCACCAGCGGCGTGGCCAGTCCGGCCAGCATCAGGTAGGCCGACTCGTAGTGGCGCCAGGAGCGGTTTCCACCGGTCCAGCCCAGCGACAGCAGCCCGTAGATTTTCTTTCGGATCGGATGCTTGGCCCGATCTCTGAGGTTGGCCAGGTCCGGGACCAGTCCAATGTACCAGAACACCAGCGAGATGGTGCCGTACGTCGAAACGGCGAACACGTCCCATAACAGCGGGGAGTTGAAGTTCACCCACAGCGGGCCTCTGCCGTCGGGCAGTGGAAACAGCCAGTAGGCAAACCAGGGCCGCCCGGTATGCATCAACGGGAAGATACCGGCGGTCATCACCGCGAAGATCGTCATAGCCTCCGCAGACCGGTTAATCGCCGTTCGCCAGTTCTGTTTGAACAGAAACAGAATCGCCGAAATCAGGGTTCCGGCGTGGCCGATGCCAATCCAGAACACGAAGTTGATGATGAACACACCCCAGCCGACGGGGTGGCTGATCCCCGTGGTACCGATTCCGGTGCCGGCGCTGACAAACAGCGCCCCCAGAAAGACGAGCATCAGCAAGAAAGA
>SKMT01000319.1 GCA_007120915.1 Myxococcales bacterium
AATGAAAATTCGCCAATGCCCAGGTCGGTCCAAAGATGCGCCGCTTTCAGTAGTGATGATGCAACCATGTTCTCGACTCGCATCCCCGGATCGTCGACCAACGACCAGTCCCAGAGATAGTACTTTGGCTGTTTGCGAAGTGACCGTGTCACGTTTTTGTGCCAGGGCCGAATCGAAAAACAGAAATAGAGCCGCTCGAGAGTCTCCAGCCAGTTTTTGATCGTGTTGACTGACGCTCCCAGGTCGCGGGCGAAACTCGAATAGGTCACGTGGGCACCAACGCGCTCAACGAGCAACTCGGCGAGTACCTCGACCTGACTGAGTTCGCGAATTCGGGTCAATTCACGGAGGTCCTCTTCGAAGAGCAGTTGACTCCGAAGCCGTCGCCACCGGTTGTAAAACCGCTCGTCCCGCCGGTCGAAGGGCTCGGGAAACCCACCGAACTGCCACAGCCCCTCCCACTGATCGTCGCCCAGCGCCATCGGTGGTTCCACGGGCGCATCACCGGGAACCCGGGGTCGCAGCAATTCGGCCGGTGTCAGCGGATGCATTCGGTAGCCGAAATATCTTCCCATCAGGCTGTCGCCTCCGGACCGATAAACATCGAGACGGGCACTTCCGGTCACGGCGATGCGCACGTTGCCCTCATAGGTGTCGAAAAACCCCTTCAGAAAATCTTTCCACTTTCCCCACTTGTGGATCTCGTCGAACACCACCACCGGTGGTTCCTCACGAAGACGCGACAACTCGAGATGCTCTGCCACCGCGTCGGGCCCGCCCAGAACAATCGCCCGGTGCGCGGTGTTATCCCAGTTCAGATAAAACAACTCGTCGAAATTCTCCGAGACTGCGCGGCAAACAGTCGTCTTTCCCACCTGCCGAGGCCCCATCAAAAAGAGCATCTGCCGGTTTTGGCGAAAGTGCTGCTCGATCAGATCGACGTAGAGCCGTGAAATCATCACTGGATCCCGGAGAGGATGACTGTTTTTCAGCCTGCTTAAAAATAGTCATTACTATTTTGCACCAGCATGAAAAACAGTCAAGATTCTCAATCTTCCTCTTCACAGTTCCGTTGCTGGATTGGGTGCAACTCTTCCGCGACGACGCGGCACGAGATGCGGAACGCGGAGGCGCGGAACGCGAATCGCTGGAGCACTGAGTCGCGGAACGCTGGGACGCGGAACGCTGGGACGCGGAACGCGGAAACTGAACGCTGATCACGGAAGCGAAACGCTGACCACGAAAACTGAACGCGAGACGCTGAAAAGCTCGCGAGACCGCGCGAAATCGCGAAGACCGCGATCTCTTCTGGTTTCATACACTCCGGTGCCTGATATGGGTCTTATGTCATGTCGCGGTGGATGCCCGCCTGATACCGAGGACCACCACAACTTCGCGGTTTCGCTTCATCTTCGCGAGCTTTTCAGCGTCTCGCGTTCAGTTTTCGTGGCCAGAGTTCATTTTTCGCGATTTGCGTTCTGCCCTTCGCGTTCCGTGACTCAGCGCCTTAGTGCTTTGCGTTCCGCTCATTCGCGTCCCGCGCTTCCGCTTCCGCGTCAGCACACTCCTGTTGCGTACACATCGCCGTCTCGCTCAACGCCCCCCGCCCCCCTTACGGACAGGGCGTCCCGTCAACGGGTCCGATGTAGTCGGTGGCCAGTACCACGTCGTTGTACCAGATGTAGCTGTGCTCGCCCTCTTCATTGCCCGTGACGTACTGGTGCAGCCACAGGAAACTGAGCGCCAGATCGGAGTCGTCGCGCCACTGGAATCCCTCGAAGGGTTCGCCCTCCTCGTCGGGGTGAAACGTGTCGTGGACCCACTCGCCGAGTGGGGCGCCTTCTTCGAGGTGAATGATCTGTTCGCCGTCGACCCACATCGCCAGTTCTCCGTTGAATTCATCGACCGGGTCGTTCAGACGGATGTACAGCTCCACGGCGAACCACTCGCGGTCGGGCACCGGCAGATCCACGCCGCCCAGAAAGGTGTTGCCCCAGTAGTTGTCGTCGCCCGGATTGCCGCGCATGTGCATCCAGTAGGTGTACATGTCGAATTGCAGATCGGAGCCCACCGGCTCGGCACGCATCGAAATTCGATCGTCGCCGTCGGGCCGGGTTCCGGCGCCGCCCTGGGGCCAGCTCGTCGGCGGGTTGTACCCGCCCAGCCCCACTCCGCTGTGGTGATAGCTGTGGTCGCGGTCGTACTTGATGTAGGCGCGCGCATACAATTCGTCGAAGGTCTCTCCCTCCATCTCCTCGAGGTTGCGATACAGATGAGATCCGGTGTCATCGTCGCCGGCCGACTGCAGCCGCACCGCCGTCTCCCCGGGGCTGTCGTCGGACACCTGGTCGACGAAGTCGACGAATTCGGGGTTTCGAATCTCCGTGAACCGCTCGTCGAGCACCTCCATCGATGCATGCTCGAAGTCCTCGGCAAACAGCACACCGGGATGGTCTTCAATGCCGTCGTCACCGGGGTATTCCGCGGCGATTCCGCACCCCTCGTCGGTGCCGTTGTCGGCATCCGCATCGTCGTCGGCGTCGGAGTCGTCGTCGGCGTCCGGGTCATCGTCGGCGTCCGGGTCGTCGTCGATCACATCGGCGTCAGATTCATCTTCAACACCGGCGTCGGGATCGTCGGCCGGCTCGTCGTCCGAACAGCCGCTACACAACAGGCAGACCAGAGCAACCAGTGCAATACGTCGGGATACACGGATAGATGAGAGCATGATGATCACCATCAGCAGTAAGTTCTGGGAATGAGCGTTTTCATTGTAGTTCGATTCAGCCAAACTCTGAAAGCAGTCGAGGTTCACTTTGTAACGCATCGCTTCTGCACCACGAGAAGACGAGGACACCATGAAGGTCGAAATTCACCGACGACGAGTCAAAAAGCGGGTACCACTTCGCATCAGCCGCGGGGTCGTCGCAGAGTCGGTGAACATCGAGGTGCGCATCGCCGCCGATGGAGCGGTCGGGCTGGGCGAAGCGGTGGCTTACGGCAGTGACCCCCGCCAGAACACTCCCGAACACCTGGTCTCTGCGATTGAAACGATCGCCGGGGATATCAGTGGGGTCGATCCCTTCGAACGTCAGCGAATCCACGACCGTCTCGACGAACTGAACGCACCCCCGGCAGCCCGCGCAGCCATCGATTGTGCCCTCTGGGACTGGGCGGGGAAGACCACCGGCCGGCCGGTGTGGCAACTGCTGGGGCTGGACCGCGAACGCGTCCCGCCCACATCGGTCACCATCGGGATTATGCCCGCCGATGAAGCCGCCGAGCGAATTGACACCTGGCGTGACGCCCTCGAGTTCGACGTGGTGAAAATCAAAGTCGGTAATGACCGTGGGCTGTCGGCGGACCGTGATCTCGTCGACGCCGTTCGCCGCGCGGCCCCCGAGGCGAGATTGACCGTCGACGCCAACGGAGCATGGACCGTCGAACAATCAGTACAGGCCGCCGACTGGCTGGTGGAGCGCGGCGTCGAGCATCTCGAACAGCCGCTGGCGCCACAGCGGGACGAAAACCTTCGCGAACTTTGCACACAGTTGGACGACCGCGGCATCGATCTGCCCATCGTCGTCGATGAAAGCTGCCGCACCAGCCCCGACGTGGTTCGCCTCGCCCAACTGGGTGCCGACGCCATCAACATCAAGCTGATGAAGTGCGGTGGACTCACCGAAGCGCTGCGCATGATCGGCGCTGCGCGGTCAGTGGGCGCGAAGGTGATGTTCGGGTGTTTTTCCCACACCGTGCTGGCGAACACCGCTGCCGCACAACTGTCGCCACTGGCCCACTGGATCGACCTCGACAGCCACCTCAACCTCGTCGATGATCCCTACACCGGACCGGGCATCGACAGCGGTCGGCTCTGGCCGTCGACCCGGCCCGGGTTCGGCGTTGACGCACCGGACTGAATCTTTCGAACGGCGATACCGACCATGGACAATCCCGTACCCATCAGGCCCGACGACCGCCTGGCGATTCTGCTCCACGGCGGGCTCAAAGATATCCACGGAAAGACGGGGCGCGCGATGATTCGCTACGGCAACCATCAGGTGGTCGCCGTCATCGACGAGACACAAGCCGGCAAGACCGTCGATGAGGTCACGAGTCTGGACTGCCAGGCGCCCATCTTCGACAGCGTCGAAGCAGCGCTTGCAACCAACCCCGATGTACTCGCCATCGGCATCGCTCCCAGCGGCGGAAAACTACCTGAGGAATGGATCGATGGGCTTGAAGCAGCAGTTCACGCCGGAGTGTCGCTTCTCGCCGGGCTCCACACCCGGCTCGGCGACGTCCCACAGCTTCGCCGCGCGCTCGAAGACCGGCTGGGCAACTTGGCCTGCGAACGCGGCGACGACGGGCAATCTACGCTCGCAGCCCGGTGGCGAACACTTTGCACCGTCGGCACCGACGACCAGTGGATCTGCGACGTGCGCTGCGAGCCGCCGGGGCTCGAAGTCGGCTCCGGACGTGCTCGCAACACCGAGGTCGAGCGCGTCGTCATCGTCGGCACCGACATGGCGGTCGGCAAAAAGTCGACGGCCCTCGAAATCGACGCCGCCGCACGCGCCAGGGGTATCAAATCCAGCTTCGTCGCCACCGGACAGACCGCTTTAATGCTGGGCCATCCCGGCATCGCACTCGATGCGGTACGCATCGACTACGCCGCCGGCGCCGTCGAACAGGCCGTGCTCCACCAGGTCGACGACGGCGCCGATCTGGTGGTCGTGGAGGGCCAGGGAAGCCTGGCGAACCCCGCCTCCAGCGCAGTGCTTCCGCTGCTTCGCGGCGCACAACCCCAACACCTCGTGCTCGCACACCGACATGGCCAGACCCACTGCAAGCCATTCCCGGACTTCAAAATCCCGCCGCTCAATGATCTGGTCGACCTGTACGAACAGCTCGCCTCCGCCGGGGGAACCTTCGTCGAGTCCAAGGTGCGCGCCATCGCCCTGAACACCGCATCGCTCAGTCAGAAAGACGCCCGCGATGCGATCGCAGATATCGAATCGACGACAGGCCTCCCCTGCGAAGACCCGGTGCGCAACGGGGGCGACAAACTGCTTGAGGCAATCGCAACACGGTAATCACCGGTCATTCGCCAATACCATCGGCCTGACGTCGGCTCATACACTACGCTGCGTCCCCACCCCAGAGCATGCCCATGCACCTGCTCATACGACTCGTACAGCTTACCGGGCTGGTTGCACTGGCAGCCACCGTCGCCTGTGCCTCCGCCGCCGAGAAACCGGCGGGCCGCATCTGTGTGGATGCTCCCGTCGTCGGAGAACCGACGCAATTCACTCTGGCCAACCAGAGTATCGACGGTGTGGACATCGGCGAGAGCACCGAATGTGAAAACGGACACTACATCCCGCTTCGCGGCGACGGCCATCGACAGCTTGTGCTGTCCCGTCAACTTGATGACGATCTGCCACAGCAGTGTCGCCGGGTGCCCACCGACGACGATGCCTGCCCCCGGATTCAGGTCGACGACTTCTACCGGGAGGTCTGGGAGGAGTTCGATCAAATGGGCGTGTCCCCCGATGGCGTCGGCAGCGGCCCCTGTGCGACCATCGGAGAAACGTACACCGATTTCGAGTTCTCTTTCGTGCTAAGCGACTGGGCCGATGTAGACGCTGTCATCGAAGTGGTCGCCCGCGGAATGCAGCGATGGCAGATCGAAAGTGAAGTCGGCGTGGCGGTCCGACCCGAACATTGTGCGGAGACGAAACCGTATTCACTTCACCCGTCCCCTCGTCAGGCTGGCGAACCCATGCTGTAGATTGGCCGCTTCTCTCGCGGTTGTTATGATTCACATGACAGCCGCCACTGAACCCTCACGGACCACCGATGGGACTGGATCGACAAAGCGCAAATACCGATGTCGACGACCGGGTAGCCGCCCGACTCGATGACATTGTCGACGACATTCGATTCGCCTGCGTCTTCGGCTCCGCGGCCACCGGGAACCTGACAGCAGAAAGTGACTACGACCTGGCCGTCGATGCCGGACGTCGGCTCAAGCCCGCTGAACTGCTGGAGCTGGCCGCGAGCCTGGAGGCCGTCGCCGGCCGCCCGGTCGACATCGTCGACCTCTGGGCCGCAGGTCCGATCCTGAAGATGCAGGTGTTACGCAAGGGACGGCTGCTGCTGTGCCATGCCCCCACAGCAGTTGCCGAGTTCCAGATGTATACCCCGAAACAATACGCCGACTGGAAGCGCAGACGCCGCCCCATCGAAGAAGCTCTCATCCATCGGATTCGTTCATGACTCTTCAATTCGACGAAGACGTTGTCATCGCCAAGCTCTCCGATCTTCAGACGTCCCTGGATCGTATCCGCGACGTTTCGGTGGCAGGCGACGAGTATCAGCGGTGGATGATCGACGATCTCTACACGTTGTACCTGCAGAGAGCCGTCGAAGCGTGCATCGACCTGGCGAATCATCTGATTGCGGAGAACGGCTGGGAAACCCCGAAGGCCGCCGCCGACGGATTCGAAGTGCTTCGCGACCAGGGGCTTCTGGACACAGACTTTGCGCAGACACTGAGATCGATGGTCGGATTTCGAAACATCGCCGTTCATGCGTACGGGTCGCTGAACGTCGAGGTCGTCCGCAAAATCGTTGCCGAAGACCTCGATGATCTCCGGCAGTTCGCCCGGTTGATCACCGAGCGGACTGTCGGGAACTAGTGGATAACCAACTAAGTTTCTTGCCCATACTGCCTCCCCCGCGTCAGCCGGGGGAGGTGCCGCGAAGCGGCGGAGGGGGCGGTCGGATGACCAGATATGGCGCACCGTTCTACCCCTCAGTCCCATCTGGGACAGCTCCCCTCTCGTTCCACTCCAGGGGAGCCGTGAAATCTCAATAACGAAATGGGCGCGGCTCTTCTGCGACGACGCCGCACGAGACGTGGTAACGCTGCAGCGCGGGAGCGCTGAGACGCAGATAGCGCGGAACACGAAGGGCGCAGATACGCTGAAGCTGGAGGCGCGGAGCACTGGCCGCGGAGCGCGGAAGAGGCACGCGGAACAGGCGCGGTAGGCGCTGAGAACAGCGACAACCAGTGCCAATTCGGGATGGTGATGGTTGTTATGACGCCTCTTTCCTGCGGATTCGTCACAAAATCTGGTTATGAACCCTGAGAATGCGCGAAGTTCGCAGGGGAATTGGGATTACAACATGTCGGAGCAGTACGGTGCATACCAATGGAATGTTACGGCGCAACTGACCACGTTCGCATCTCCCAGCGCTTTCCGCGCCCCCTCCGTGCGCCTCTTCAGCGATCCGCGACCAGCGCTCCGCGTTCAGTTTCCGCGTCTCCGCGAAATCCGCGCCCTCCGAGTCTCCGTGGGTTCCGCGCAGGAATCGTCGTCCCAGAAGAGCCACACCCTAACGAAATTCCTGTGCCTAACTAACGGGCGGGTCGACGCGATCGGCGCCTTCGCCGGGAGGCTCGCCGAGGAACTCGACCCATTCCTTGCGGATGCAGGGATAGTGTTTTGCGGCCTCGGCGAGCGCCAGAAACTGCTCGACATTGTGCTCAAAGCGCTCCTGCAGGCCCTCGTTGGCAATTCTGTCTGCGTCGAACGCCTTGTGCGCCTGGGCGAGCGAAAACATCTTCGGGAAGATTCGCGCGCCCAGATGCTCCAGGGGAATGCGCAACGCCCACAGCCCGCGATTGCCACCCGCCATCGACGGTGACGCCGACATCAACAACCCGTGTTGCTCGTCGAACGGCTGGGGCCGAAACCGCGACGTCCAGTCGATGAGGTTCTTGACCGTACCGGGCATCGAACCGTTGTATTCGGGCGAAACGAGGATAAATGCGTCGTTGTCGAGAAGCCTGTCACGCAGCTTGTGCGCGCCGTCGGGAATCCCGCTCTCCTCTTCGACGTCGCCGTCATACGACGGGACATCAAATTCATCCATCGTCGCCAGATCCACGGTCGCCTCCTGCTGGCCGGCGACCTCCGCCGCCAATCTGGCAAGTTTCTTGTTCAGTGAATTCCGGCGCATGGAGGCCGCAAAAATTAGCACTTTCAGCTCCGGGGAATCAGCCTGAGACGTCATCGGATACTCCATTATGTTAGGGCAATTTCATTCGGGGGAGACAGCAGAAGCGTTTCGCGCAACAAAGCGTCGTCTCAAACGGGGGGAAGTCAAACAGCCACTGTTTATGCATCCACAGCCCGGATCCGCGGGGTCGGCCCCGCCACTTCCGGGATCTCATCGTTCAACTCCAGGTAGTGCCGACGCAGAACCTCTCCGATCTCGGTGAACCATGCCGCATTCGGCGAACTCGCCCGCCACTGCAGCGTCAACGTGCGTCCCGGTGGTGACTTCCCGAAACTTCTGGCGACCACTCCCTGTCCGTCTCGAACCTCAGCACCCAATGCGCTGGCCGGCAGCAAGGTCGCGCCCAGTCCACTTTCGACCATCCGCACCAGCGTGGTCACACTGGCCGCTGTTACCGACGTCGCCGGCGGAGTTCCGGCAGCCGCACACACTTCGACGGCCTGATCGCGCAGGCAGTGCCCGTCTTCCATCAAAATCAGACTCGCCCCTTCCACTTCCTTCGGCTGCACCGATCCCGGCGCACTCAGCGGGTGATCCGTCGGGGCGACCAGCACAAAGGGCTCCTCCACCAGATCGGGTCCCTTCAGCCCCTTTTCGTCGAACGGACGGGCCAACAGTCCCAGATCGACGTCCCCGGCGCAAAGCTTTTCGACGAGCACCTCCGTCTGTAGCTCTTCGATGGCGAACGACACGTCAGCGAACAGACGCCGCAATCTCACCAGCAACCCGGGCAATCCGTAGGGAGCAATGGTCGGGATCACACCCAACTTCAGTGTGCCGCGGGGATCCCCCGCAAAGATACTGGCAACGTCCACCAACTCCTGGGCATCTGCCAGAATCCTTCGGGCCCGACGTACGATCTCCTCGCCCGCCGGAGTGACCAGCACCTTCGGCCGGGCCCGCTCGAACAGCTCGACCTCCAGCATCTGTTCTACTTCCTTCACCTGTTTGCTCAGCGCGGGCTGGCTGACAGCAC
>SKMT01000229.1 GCA_007120915.1 Myxococcales bacterium
CGAGCCCGAGCCCGAGCCCGAGAACGAGCCCGAGCCCGGCGTCATCTGTGGGTTAGGTGTCGAACTGCTGGGCGTCGAAGTGCCCGTACAGCTCGGCGGGGGCGTCTTCGAGCTCGAGGCGGGGTGCCTCGGTCCACATCCGCTCCAGATCGTAGTCCTTGCGCGCTTTCTTGTTGAAGATGTGGACGATGATGTCGCCGTAGTCCAGAAGGGCCCACCGTCCGTCTTCGGTGCCTTCGGTGCTGATCGGTGGGCGTGATGCCTCGCGCATCGCGTCGTCGACGCGTCGGGCGATGGCGTTGACGTGGCGCTCAGAGGTTCCGGAGCTGACCACCACGAAGTCGGTGTAGCTGACTCGGCCTCGAAGGTCGATGACCACGGTATTTAGCGCCTTCAGCTCCCAGGTCACCGCTGCGATGTCGCAGGCGACCTGTTTGAGTTCTTCGTCCAGCTCGGTGTTATCACCGGGTGAGAAGGTAACGGCGGCACTTTCTTTGCTCATGCGTCTCCCGCACAGAAGAAGTGTGAGCGTCAGCTCACGGGTTATCGGTCAGCTGTCTCCCCATGTTCGACATTGTACCTATTGTCGAACCTGACCTCTACCTAAAACAACGAACTTGGTGGTCGTCAATTCCCGCAGCCCCATCGGACCGTAGGCGTGCATCCGAGTGGTGGAGATTCCGATTTCGGCGCCCAGCCCAAGCTGGCCGCCGTCGGAAAACCGGGTCGAAGCGTTGACCAACACCACCGAAGAGTCGACTTCGTCGACGAACTGCTGGCTGCGATCGTAGTCATTGGTCACGATCGCCTCGGTGTGTCGAGAGCCGAACCGGTCGATGTGTTCGATGGCGGCGTCGAGATCGTCGACGACGCGAACGGCCAACTCCAGGGCCAGAAATTCGGTGGCGTATGCTTCGTCATCGGCCTCGTAAAACTTCTCGATTTCCGCGTCGCGGGCGACGTCGGTGCTTCGGTCGCACAGATGCAGCGTGACCGAGGCGTCATCAAGCAGCCGAAGTACACGCTCGAGATGATCGTCGACGGCGGATTCCAAAACTAGCAGAGTCTCAACGGCGTTGCATACCCCGGGGCGCTGGGTCTTGGCGTTGAGAATGATGTCGTCGACCTGGTTGGGTTCGGCGCGTTCGTCGATGACGACGTGGCAGACTCCTTCGTCGTGTTTGATCACCGGCACGTGGGAGTGCTCGTTGACGAACTGAATCAGCCCCTTTCCGCCGCGGGGGATGATCACGTCCAGCTCGTCGCTGAGGGTGAGCATCGTCTGCACAGCGGCGCGGTCGGTGGTGTCGACAAACCCGAGTGCGCCGGTGGCTTCGTCGGGCAGATCGCTTGCGGCCAGGCCTTCCTTCAGGGCGGTGACGACGGCCCGGTTCGACGAGAAGGCGTCGCTGCCGCCTTTCAGAAGCACGCCGTTGCCGCTTTTCAGACACAGCGCGGCGGCGTCGCTGGTGACGTTGGGCCTGGACTCGTAGATCATGCCGATGACCCCCAGGGGGATGCGTCGGCGCGCGACCTGCAGACCGTTCGGTCGGGTCCACATCCGGTCGTAGCCGCCGACGGGATCTTCGAGGGCGACGATCTCTTCGATGGCGCGGGCCATCTTCTCGATGCGCTCTTCGGTGAGGATGAGCCGGTCGATGAACGCGTCGTCCAGGTCGTTTTGCTTCGCCGCATCTACGTCGGCGCCGTTGGCCTCCAGAATCGCCGGGGTGTGCTCGCGCAGCGCCGCGGCCATCTGGACCAGGGCGTCGTCGCGGTGGGCGGTAGGCTGGCGAGCAAGCACGCGGGCCGATCGGCGAACCCGGCGGGCAACCTCTTTGAGTTGATCGGGATCGAAGGGGGTACTCACGACATCTCCAACGACGGGGGTAGACACGGTGGCGCTTCAGTCGATGTTCCCGGTTCCGGGCCGAATAATAGGCGGTGGAAGGGGGACGTCAACCGCCGTTACGATCCGAAAATCAGTGGCTGTGCGCGGGCACGATCGCGAGAGGCGCCGATGGTTTGGTTCCCTCGCTTGACAACCTGAAGCCGGTGAATAATGTACCCGGCGCTAGCACTCGGTTGGTGAGAGTGCTAACGGGACAACTTGCAGCATTAACCCCACAAATTGGCCACCAAACGAGAGGTGACAACATGAACATTCAGCCACTGTATGACCGCGTGCTGATTCAGCGCGTCGAAAACGAGGAGCGCACCGAGGCCGGCATCATCATCCCCGACTCGGCGCAGGAAAAGCCCCAGGAGGGCATCGTGCGCGCCACCGGCGACGGCAAGGTCGGCGACGATGGCGAAGCGATTGCTCTTCGCGTCAGCGAAGGCGACAAGGTGCTGTTCGGCAAGTACTCGGGCACGGAAGTGACCATCGCCGGCGAAGAGCACCTGATTCTTCGCGAAGATGAAATCCTGGCGATCATCAACGATTAAGCCAGGCTGCGAACGCCAAATTTTGTAGTTCACACAAATGACGACCCGGAAGGAGTGTTACCATGGCTAAAGAGATTATTTTCGATACCACTGCTCGCCAGCGCATCATCGACGGGGTCAAGACCCTGGCCGATGCTGTTCGCGTCACTCTGGGACCGAAAGGTCGCAACGTAGTTCTGGACAAGGACTTCGGCTCCCCGCTGATCACCAAAGACGGTGTGACGGTGGCCAAGGACATCGAGCTGGAGGAGAAGTTCGAGAACATGGGCGCCCAGATGGTCAAAGAGGTCGCTCAGAACACCTCCGACACCGCCGGCGATGGCACCACCACCGCCACGGTGCTGGCACACGGAATCCTGCGCGAAGGCGCCAAGCTGGTGACCGCCGGGCACAACCCGATGGAAATCAAGCGCGGCATCCAGAAGGCCGTCGAAGTGGTCATCGATCAGCTTCGCGAGATGGCCAAGCAGACCCGCGAGCACGAGCAGATCGCTCAGATCGGTACCATCTCGGCGAACAACGACGAGACCATCGGCAACATGATCGCCGAGGCGATGGACAAGGTGGGCAAAGAGGGCGTGATTACCGTCGAAGAGGCCAAGGGCCTGCACGACGAGCTGGACACCGTCGAAGGTATGCAGTTCGATCGCGGCTACCTGTCTCCCTACTTCGTGACCGACAACGAGCGGATGGAGACGAACTTCGAGAACCCCTACATCCTGCTGTTCGACGAAAAGATCAGCAACATGAAGGATCTGCTGCCCCTGCTGGAGCAGGTTCACAACCAGGGAAGCCGTCCGCTGCTTCTGATCGCCGAAGACATCGAAGGCGAAGCGCTGGCCACTCTGGTGGTCAACAAGCTGCGCGGAGTGCTGGATGTGGCTGCCGTGAAGGCTCCGGGCTTCGGAGATCGCCGCAAAGCGATGCTCGAAGACATCGCCACGCTCACCGGCGGTAACGTCATCAGCGAAGAGCGCGGCATGTCGCTTGACGCCGCTTCCATCAACGACCTGGGCTCGGCGGATCGTGTTACGATCACTAAGGACGAGACGACCGTCGTCGGTGGCAAGGGAAGCAGCGAGACCATCGAAGCGCGCGTGCAGCAGATCAAGCGCCAGATGGAGACCACCACCAGCGACTACGACCGTGAGAAGCTTCAGGAGCGGCTCGCCAAGCTCGTCGGTGGTGTGGCAGTCATCAAAGTCGGTGCTTCCACCGAAACGGAGATGAAAGAGAAGAAGGCCCGCGTCGAAGACGCGCTCAACGCTACCCGCGCCGCCGTCGAAGAAGGCATCGTCGCCGGTGGTGGAGTCGCCCTTCTTCGGGCCGTCTCCGCGCTGGATAATCTGGAGCTTCCCACCGAACAGAAGTTCGGCGCCCAGATCATCCGTCGCGCCGTCGAAGAGCCGATCCGACAGATCGCCAAGAACGCCGGTCTGGAAGGCTCGATCGTGGTGCGAAACGTGCTCGACTCCGACGAGTACGGCTACGGGTTCAACGCCCGCACCGAAGAGTACGAAGACCTTCTGGAAGCCGGCGTCATCGACCCGGTGAAGGTCACCCGTACCGCGCTTCAGAACGCCTCGAGCATCGCCGGTCTGATGCTGACGACCGAAGCGATGATCGCCGACCGTCCCTCCAAGGGCGACGACGATGGCGGAGCCCCCGCCGGTGGCGGAGCCCCCGGAATGGGCGGAATGGGCGGAATGGGCGGAGGAATGGGCGGCATGATGTAATCGCCTCCCGTTGTTCGGTCTGCGTGACCGATTGACGCCAACCCCGTCGGCGCTGATGCGTCGGCGGGGTTTTTAGTTACTGGCGTTGCTGACCAACTCCTTTCCCCACCAGCCCCGCCCGTCGGCGGCGAACAGATACAGATCGGGGTCGTCGTCGGGGCGAAATGCTTCGATGAATACCGCCGCCACTTCGGTGTGGCGGTAGATTTCGTGGGCCAGCACCTCCAGGGCCTGCCGGCGCTTCTTCGCGTCGTCTACGCCGACCTTGATGCAGACAGCGGCGCGAATCCGGTCGGAGGTGGCACTAAATTGAACGTCTTCCAGAGACCACTGATCGGGGGTGAGTGGCCAACTGTCGCGATGGGTAAATGAGAACGCCTCCACCGGCGAGTCCACTGCGGTGGTGCGCCGGCTTCGCACCGCTCGAAGGTGCAGGGCAAACCCGGCGGTTACGGCGACGACGACAGTGAGGAACAGAACGTTCATAGGCGCTGGGCGCTGGTGCTGAAGGAGCTTCCTGCCAGGTCGCATGATCGGTGATGGTTGAAGCGTTTCGTAACTGAATGCTACGTTTGGCGGCCCACCGGGATCTGGGCCGGAATCTCCACTGTTGGACACCCGGTGTCAGTGGAACTATCGTGCCGGTCTGGGCGAAGAGTGTATCAAGCCTGTCGGGCGATTGCAGGGCGTTGTTCGAGGGGACCGGACGCCTTCAACACTACTGGTGATGTCTGAGTCGAGCCACAGATGAGCAAGGATGCGTTACCGCCGTCGCTGGCGGAGAAACTCAAGAGGGGGGAGTTGTTCGAAGGCAAGTATCGGATGCTCAAGGCACTGGGGCAGGGAAGTTTTGCCTCCGTGTTGCATGCCCGCCACGAGGCGATGGACCGCGACGTGGCGCTGAAGGTGTTGCGCCCCGACGTGGTGCGCGAACACCCGGAGGTCGCCGAGCGGTTCATCACCGAGAGCCGACTCGCCAGCAGGCTCTCCAGTGCTCACACGGTCACGAGCTACGATTTCGGGGAGACCGAAGAGGGCGTGCCCTATATGGTGCTCGAATACGTAGACGGGCGCCCGCTGGACTACGTGATCGAAAAGTACGATGGGCTCGGCATGAAGCGGTCGGTGCGACTGGTGCGCCAGGTTTTGGAGAGTCTCCAGGAGGCGCATGACCACAACATCATCCACCGCGATCTGAAGCCGGCGAACGTGATGGTCGCCAAAGGCACCAATGGCGACGGGGTACAGGCGAAAGTGCTCGACTTCGGGGTGGCGAAGCTTGTGGAGGATGCCAACAGCGGTGTGGAACTGGACGTCGACGCCAGTGGACGTCGGTCCACCCAGTTTATCGGCACCCCTCGATACATGAGCCCGGAGCAGATTCTGGGCCGGGAGATCAGCCCCGCCAGCGATCTGTACAGCCTGGGGCTGATCTTTTTTGAGATGTGCACCGGACGCGATGCCGTGCCCAGCGACAACGTAGCGGAGGTTGCGCAGATTCATCTGTCCGACGACCCGTTGGAGTTCGATGGACTCGATGAAATGCCAGAAGTGCTGCAGCGTATCGTGCTGAAAGCGACGGCCCGCCAGCCGGAGGATCGTTTTCAGAGTGCCCGGCAGTTTTCGGAGGCACTGGACGAGGCGCTGCAATCGGGGCGGCGCCGCCACGAACAGGCGCAGCGTGTTCCCGACAAGCCCGAATCGCCAAACAACCAGCGGGGTGATCGGACCTCGGAGGTGTTTTCCGGGGACGCCTATGTCGCTCCGCCGGATGAGGAGGAGATCGAAAAGGCTAGTTCATCGCCGGGGCGGCGCAAAAGCACGCCGCCGAGGCCCGGCTCGCGGGCGGCACCGTCGCGCAACAAGCGTCGAAAGCGAAGCGGCAATCCGCACGGCGGTTCATCATCTGCAGCCGCAGCGGGCTCTGGCAGGTCAGTTGGATCGGGAGAGTTGGAGCTGGACATCGAGTCGGTGGAACGCCAGCGCGAGCACATCGAGCGGCGCAAGCGCTACGGCAGCAGCCGCGAGGAGTTCGCCCGCAAGGCCGCAGACGCCGAAAATCGCCCCGGTCTGCTGCACTGGTTTGGCAGCGGGCTGGCGATTGTTGTGCTCAGCTATGTGGGATTCGTCATCGTCGCCGGCTCCACAGGGGCTCTCGGCTCGGTGACCCGCAGCGTGTTGGGGCTGATGGTGCCGGGGCTTGCGCTGGTGTGGGCGGTGTTCTCGGAGAACGCGTACCGCGACTTTGCGCGAAAGGTCATGGTGCCCTGGGCCCGACGAAGCGTAACCACCGTGTTGTTGGCTGTAGTATTGCTGGGAGTGGTGATGCCGGTAGAAGCCAGCGAGTCATTGCGCTATGACGGGCTATGGTTTTTCGAGACCTGGCCTCCCGGGTTGAGACTGAACTGGCTGGTCGGGTTCACGGAAGCGATCTGTGACGGTGCAGCGATATTGCTGGAGGCGGTAGGGGCATTCGTACCGTGGTCTCACTGATGAGGTAGAGCCGATGAACCGTCAGCGACGCCGCGTCCAACGCATGCTCGGCGAGCATGAGCCGTTCGCCCGTCGCTATGAGTTGGCGGAGCAAATCGGGTCCGGTTCCTACAGCCTTATCTTTGGGGCACGCGACCACCAGCAGGACCGGCCGGCGGCAGTGAAGGTAATCACCCCGGAGGCGAGCCAGCACAGCGAGACGGCGGTCGCGCGGTTTCGTCGGGAAATGAAGGTCATCCGCAACCTGGATCATCCCAACATTATCGAACTCTATGACTGGGGGTGGGTCAAAGGGGGGCCGGTGTACATGGTGCTGGAGTACGTCGATGGCAAGACGCTCGACGAGGTGGTGCGTGCAGCGCCGATGGACGAGTCCACCGCCGTGTCGGTAGCCCGTCAGCTTGCCGATGCCCTCGATACCGCTCATCAGGCCGGGGTGGTCCATCGGGATCTAAAGCCGGCGAATGTGATGCTGGTTCCTCAACAAGGGAAGTGCCCCTGGAAGGTCAAGGTGCTCGATTTCGGGCTGGCGAAAGTGCTGGCGAAACCGGGGGACGAATCACTGGTCGACCTGACGGCAGAAGGGATGGCGGTGGGAACGCCCCGCTACATTGCGCCGGAGCAGGCCCGGGGCCAACAGATCGGGCCTCAATCCGATCTGTACGCGGTGGGGCTGTTGATGTTCGAGATGTTCACCGGTCGTCAGTTGGTGGCCATCGATTCGGTGCAGGGGGCGGTGGCATTGCATGTCGGCCCGGAGCCCTGGGAGTTTTCGACCGCCGACGGAGTTCCCGTGGCGATGATTCCCGTGTTGGAGTGGCTGTTGGAGAAGGACCCGCAGTTGCGGCTCGACTCCGCGGCGCGGCTGGTAGAGGTGCTGGACCAGCCGGAGAGTATCCACCGGCCCAGCTCCGAGTCGCTGCTGGAGTTGGATGCATCTGTGTCGCCGTCGCTTCAGTTGGACGAAGAGGCGATGCGTTCGATTCGCTGCGACGACCCACCCGCGAAGAACGAGTCGCGGGACAGCAGGGGGGAGTGGAAGCGGTGGCTTCCGTCGGCGTCGTCGGTGGTAAGGCGGCCTCGTTATCCACGCCACTGGCTGGAGCTGGGGGTCTCGCTTCTTCTGGTTCCGGCGGCGTTTCTGGCCGCAGGGGCCCAGGCCTCGGAGCTGGGATATGGAGCCCGGCTGGCCGTGTCGCTTACCCCGGCGGTTGCGGCCCTGATGTGGGCAGCGATGAGCACCAACCCCGGGTGGAACGGCTCGTTTGCGCGCACAGGATGGATCTGTTGTGGCGCCGCGGTGGTGGTTGCCCATCTGCTGGGACCGTCGCAGATCGCGGCCTCGCTGTTGACGGACCCGGTCTGGTTTCTCAGCCCCTTCGAACAGCTTAAAGAGGGAGGAGTGGTCGCACAGCTTATCTCCGAGATCTCCCGCCAATGGGCGATGGTGCTGATTGAGCTCGGCGGGGCGCGACCACCGGTTCAATGACGCCAGCGGTTGCGTTGGATACCATCCCTGGATGGAATGGACAGATAGCAACGCTCGTTTAACAGCCCGCGGCCAACTGAGGCGGAGAAATTCAAAACCTGAATGCCGCAGAACTTGACACTGACACGACACAAACGGTACGGCTCCCCGCTACCGAATGGACGTAGCGGGAGCCTGACTCACCACACAAGAATTCAGTAACGAAGGAGACTCCATGGGTTTGTACAAAGGCCGCTTGATGTCACTATTGCTCGCCGCGCTTGTCGGCGTCGGGTTTGTGGCCTGTGACGATGAAGACGCAGATGCCGAGGCCGAAGAACAGGCAGATGAGCCGGAGGCACAGCTCGACATCGATGAAGAGGAGCTGCCGTTTTACGCTACCGGCCCGGTCGCCCGCATCGACGGCGAAGAGATTGGAAAAGACGATTTCAACGCCATGGTCCAGGAGCGGGTCGAACGGCTCCCCGGTGAGCTCCCCCCGCAGATGGCGGAGATGTTCAAACAGCAGAGCGTCGACTTTGTCATCGACAAGCACCTCGTCGACGAGGTGCTCGCTGGCGAAGACATCGAGGTGACTGACGAGGACATCGACGAAGCATTCGCCGAGTTCAAAGACCGCTTCGGTGGTGACGAACAGATGTTCCAGGCCCAGCTCGACCAGATGGGCATGAGCGAAGAAGAGCTTCGCGAGAACATGCACCAAGACGTGGAGCTGGAGAAATACCTGGCCACCCAGCACGACCTGGATGTGTCCGACGAGGACATCGAGGAGTTCTTCGAGCAGAACAAAGATCAGTTTGTCGAA
>SKMT01000195.1 GCA_007120915.1 Myxococcales bacterium
GACGTTGCGCCTGGGCATCGGCTTGCCGCTACCGGTGCCGAGGAATACGAGTTTTACGGACATTGTACGGCGGGTGTTAGGTGGTGGGTGTTGGGTGGTCGGTGTTGGGTGTTCGGTGTTGGGTGTTCGGTGGTGGGTGTTCGGTGGTCGGTGTTCGGGCGTGGTTAGTCCAGGTCGCGAAGCAGCCGCTCGACGTGGCCGGTGGCCCGTACGTTGTCCTGGATATCCTGGATGACGCCCTCTTCGTCGATGATGAAGGTGGAGCGCACGATGCCCATGTGTTTGTTCCCGAACGTCGTCTTCTCGCGGTAGACGCCGTAGGCTTTGGCGACTTCGTGGTCCGGATCGGCGAGCAGGGGGAAGTTCAGGTCGTATTTGTCGCGGAACGCTTCGTGGCTGTCGACGCCGTCGGGGGAGATGCCGACGATGTGATAACCATCGGCGTCGAAGTCGTCGAGGTTGTCGCGGAAGTCGCAGGCCTGGGTGGTGCACCCGGGGGTGTCATCTTTGGGATAGAAGTACAGGATCAGCTTTTCGTCGAGCAGATCGGTCAGCGACACGGTGCCCTCGGTGTCCGAGTCGAGCTCAAACTGGGGAGCTTCGTCGCCGACGGAGAGTTTCGGATTTTCGCCCATGGTACGCCTCGGTGGTTGATGTTTCAGTACGTCACAAACGCGCCGGGACGTTAGTCGATCTGCGCCCGCTGGCGCAAGCGTTTGTCGGTTATTGGTTATTGGTTATTGGTTGTCGTTGGTTATCGGTTATTGGTTATTGGTTATTGGTTGGGTGGTTTTCGGTGGGAGACGCTGTAAACGGACTTCATATGGCACCCGATGAGTCACGTCGGAGGCTACATTCGGCACTGACCAACCTCCACATCCCGCAGAGCGATAACTAACAACCAATAACGAATAACCAATAACCGACGACAACCAATAACGAATAACCACTAACCGACAACTACTTGGCGTCCAGCCAACTGTGGCCGGTTCCGGTGTCGACGACCAGGGGTACGTCGAGTTCGCAGACGTTTTCCATGATCTGCCGGACCTGTTCGGCTGTGGCGTCGATCTGGTCTTCGGGCACCTCGAAGATCAGTTCGTCGTGGACCTGAAGCAGCATGTGGGCGTTGAGCTCGCCGGCGTCGATCTGTTGCTGCACCTGGACCATGGCGAGTTTGATGATGTCGGCGGCGGTGCCCTGGATGGGGGTGTTGATGGCGGCGCGTTCGGCGTAGGCGCCGCGGCCGCCGCCGGCGTCGATGTTCGGCAGCCGTCGTCGGCGCCCGAACAGCGTGTAGGCATAGCCTGTGTCTTTGGCCTCTTCGACGAGCCCCTCGAAGTAGTCGGCCACGCCCTCGTAGCGCTCGAAGTACTCGTCGATGTAGGAGCGGGCTTCCGTGGTGGAGATCTCCAGATCTCGGGCCAGGCGTCTGGACCCCATCCCGTACATCACCCCGAAGTTGACGGTCTTTCCGGCGCGGCGTTGGTCGGCGGTGACGTCCTCGGCGTCGACGTCGAAGATCTGGGAGGCCGTCAGCGAGTGGATGTCGTCGCCGCTTCGGTACGCTTTCAGCAGTGTGGGATCGCCGGACAGATGGGCCATGATCCGCAGCTCGATCTGGGAGTAGTCCGCCGCCAGAAGCATCTGCCCCTCATCGGCGACGAAGGCACCGCGGATGCGCCGGCCCTGTTCGGTGCGGATGGGGATGTTCTGGAGGTTGGGGTTCGACGAGGAGAGCCGGCCCGTGGCGGTGATCGCCTGGTTGAAGTCGGTGTGGATGCGCCCGGTCTCTTCGCGGATCAGCTCCGGGAGTGCGTCGACGTAGGTGCCCTTGAGTTTCGAGAAGGAGCGGTATTCGAGGATCAGCCGCGGCAGGGGGTGCTCCTCCTTGAGCTGTTCGAGCACGGAGCGGTCGGTGGAGGGGCCGGTTTTGGTGCGCTTTTTCACCGGCAGATCGAGCTTGTCGAACAGCACTTTGCGCAACTGTTTGGGGCTGTTGGGGTTGACCGGTTCGCCGGCGTGGTCGGCGATCTCGTCTTCCAACTGCTTGAGCTCGTCGTCGAACTGACGGCTCAAATTACCCAGTATGTCGCAGTCGAGCTTGATGCCTCGTCGCTCCATCAGCCCCAGGGTGCGCGAGACCGGAATCTCCATGTCCCGTTCCAGCTCCACCAGTTTGGGGTGGTCGTCGAGCTCGTCGCGCAACTTGTTACAGACCAGCAGGGTGATGTCGGCGTCTTCGCAGGCGTAGGGGGTGGCCTCGTCGATGCTGACCTGGTCGAAGCTGACCTGGTCCGCTCCGCTTCCGGCGACTTCGCTGTAGGTGGTGGTCTGGTGGTTGAGGTGGTCGAAGGCGATGGAGTCGAGCGAGTGGGAGTTTTTGCCCGGGTCGAGCAGGTAGCTCATCAGCATGGTGTCGTGGGCCACGCCTCGAAACTCGATGTCATAGCGCTGCAGCACCAGCCATTCGTACTTGTAGTGCTGGGCGACTTTTTTGGCGTCCGGGTCTTCAAGAATCGGGGTGACCCGTTCGAGTACGTCGTCGAGGTCGAGCTGGTCGGGGGCGTCGTCATCGTCGTGGGCCACCGGCACGTAGACGGCATGGTGGGGCTGCCAGGCGAAGGACATCCCCACGATGTCGGCGTCGAGCGCATCGAGGCTGGTGGTCTCCAGATCGAAGGCGAAGAGATCGGCGTTTTCGCAGGCGTCGATGACCTCGTCGAGCTCGTCGAGCTCAAAGATCGCGCGGTAGTCCTTGTCGGGAGTCGGCTCGCCGAGTTGTTGCTCGGCCTGGTCGGTCAGCGCTTTGAGCTCTTCTTCGTCGGCCCAGCCGCGCTCGACGAACCAGCGGTTCAGCTCCCGCAGAATCGACTCGAATTCGAGCTCGTGGAACAGCTCCGTGAGTGTGGTGAAGTCCGGGGGAGTCAGCTTCAGCTTTTCGAGATCGAAGGCGATGGGACAGTCTTCTTTGAGCGTGACCAGATCGAGGCTTAACCGCGCCTGATCGGCGTACTCGCGAAGATTCTGTTTGCGCTTTTTGCCGCCTACCTCGTCGATGTTGTCGAGGATGGTCTCCAGATCGCCGAACTGGTCGATCAGTTTGCCGCCGGTGATCTCGCCGATGCCGGGTACACCGGGGATGTTGTCGGAGCTGTCGCCGGCGAGCGCCAGCACGTATTTGACCCCTTCGGGGGGGACGTTGAACCGCTCGACCACCTCTTCGACGCCGTAGCGCTTGTCGCGCATGGTGTCGTACATCTCGACGTCGTCGCCCAGCAGTTGCATCAGGTCCTTGTCGCCGCTGATGATGCACACCGGCAGCCCCACCGCCTGGGCCTTGCGGGTGGCCGTGGCGATCAGATCGTCGGCTTCGACGCCGGCCTGTTCCATGATCGGGATGTTCAGCGCCCGCACGACCTGCCGGAAGTAGGGAAGTTGGGTCTGCAGATCATCGGGCATCTCCTTTCGATGCGCCTTGTACTCGGGGTACATCTGTTTTCGGAACGTCTTCTCGTCGGCGTCGTGGGCATCGAAGGTTACCGCCAGGTAGTCCGGATCCTCGCCCTCGATGAGGGTTTTGAGCATCTGGGTGAACCCGTAGATGGCGTTGGTGGGAAACCCCTGGGAGGTAGTCAGCCCGCGGATCGCGAAGAAGGCGCGGTAGATGTAGGAGGAGCCGTCGACGAGATACAGTTTCTTGTCGGCGAGCTCATCGGGGTTGGGGACGTCGTCGAGGGTCAGTTGGGTCATTGGGATCTGTGGTCGATGAAGGCTGGTTATCTCTTCTGGTTTGCGTGGTGCCCCTCCGCCTCACATTCGTTCGGCACCTCCCCGTTCGTTGCCTCACGGGGAGGAAAGCCGTGCTGCCGACGAACGCGTCAGGTACACCTCGTATATCGGCACGCTTCACATATTACCAACGGTGCAAAGCTGCACGGCTTCCCTCCCCGGATTCGCCGGGGAGGTGCCGAACGAGCGCAGCGATGTAAGGCGGAGGGGCCTGTCGCAAACCAGAAGCTTCTGAATGCTGCACGGCTTCCCTCCCCGGATTCGCCGGGGAGGTGCCGAACGAGCGCAGCGATGTGAGGCGGAGGGGCCTGTTGCATGTCCAGGGAGATCCGCTTCACTCAGACGTACGTGACCATCAGCCAGATGCCGACGGCGAAGGCGATCAGCGTCAGAAAGACGATCAGCCCCTGGAGTACCACGGTGTAGCGTTCGAGCCGCTCGTCGCGAAGCTGCTGTTCCGACGGGATTTCTCCCTCTTCGAGGGCGAGATCGCGCATCTTCTGGGCGTCTTCGCGCTGGCGGCGAATGCCGAGTATTACGAGGTACATCACGACGACGATGCCAATCGCCAGGGTGAAGACCATCATCCGGTTCAGATCGCGCTTCATCTCCTCGCGCCAGGCGTCCAGTGCCTCGCGGTCGGTGTCGCGGGTGTTCAGAAGTACCGGGGGAAGCTCGAAGCTGCGGGGGATCTCTTCGAGGCCGGCGGTGATCAGAGCGCGCAGTTGAGCTTCCGACAGATCGTCGAAGACCCGGTCGTCGACGAGCCGGCGGTGGTGTTCGCTGCCGGTATGCTCGCCGATCCATTCGTACAGCTCTTCGGTGATGCGCTGCAGCTCGTGGTGGGAGTCGTCGCCGACGAACAGCAGGTAACTGCTGTCCCAGGCGCGCTGGGTGCCGTAGGGCGACTGGTAGGTCTGGAGGCTCAAAAGCCGCGAGGCTTCGCCCGATTCGGGAGCATCCAGTTTGATGCCGCCGGCGCGGTCGCTCATCCGAAGCGACAGCCCGTCGAGGAACCGCCGGCCTTCAACGTCGAGCAAATCGGCGGTGAAGGTGTCGCCGGGCATGGTGGTGGTGACGCCGGCCTCGATGGTGTCACCGGGGGTGATCACCCGGGAGGTGGGTCTGAGCGCATACTGGCTGGTCGCGGAGTCAAAACGGGTCTGGAAGGTCGCCGCGTCGATGTCGTCGTCGTGGGGAGTGACCCGGAATTCGACCTCGATGCTGTGGGTGGGCTGGATGGTGGTCGAACCGATGCCGAGCCGATTGGTGGTGATCGGTTCGTCGATGTCGTGGTCGAGCTGCCCCTCGGTGATCTTCAGTTCGACGTCGGCGGCGATGGGGGTGCCGTCGTCGGCGTCAAAGGTGCGAAGATACAGCGTCTGCTCAAGCCCCCGCATCAGCTCACCGGTGGGCGGGGCGACGTCGAGTTTGACGCGGGTTGGCTCGTCGGCGTCTTCGTCTGGTTCGCCCTCTTCGTCCAGGTCGATGGTGTCGACGGGGCGGACCAGCGCCCGGGAGGGATCGTCGTTTCGGTACTGCGGTCTGGGCCAGCTCAGATCGTGGAGGCTGGTCGCGGGGGGCGGGCGTTCGGCGACGGTGATCCGGTGGGCAGTCTGCAGCGGCGCGGAGCGTTCGTGGGTCGCCTCAAACCACAATTCCCAGGAGCCGGGCTCGATGTCGTCGGGCAGCCGGAATGTAGGGGTTGGCCAGGTTTCGTCGGCCGGGCCATGGACGAACTCCAGGTTGTGGCTGATGCCGTCGTCGGGGCGTTTGAGCACCCACTGCATCGTCTCCGGGTAGAGCACCTCTCCGGTGGGCGCGTGATGCAAAACGCCCCGGGCGCCGTGGGTGCGGTTGGTCTCCAACTCGGCGTCGGCGCGAAGATACACCGCCGTCTGTACGTCCAGGCTGTTGACCGAAAAGATGATGCCCGCCAACACCAGCACCAGCGCTACGTACAGCCCGATGGCGGTGCGGTAGACAATGGGGCGGCGAAAGAAGGCGCCGCCTTCTTTGTGGTTATTGGTTACTGGTTGTTCGTTATTGGTCACGGTTTGAAGGCCACTGGTTGCTGGTCGTTGGATAAGCACAAGGGGTTGCTGGTCGACCAGCGACGAAAAACCAGAAACCAATAACTACTGACCAACAACGATCAACCACCAACTACCAACCAATAACAACTAACTAGTTCCCATCCGGAAACCCGGAATCTGAGCAGGGCCGAGATGAAATTTCCGAACTCGTCATTTCGTGAAACCGCAGTAGTATCCGGAGGTTACTTCAAGTGTTGAACGAATGACGAGATCGGGATTTCAGCCGGTATCTGCGACATTCCGGGGTTTCCGGATGGGGACTAACCAATAACCGCAATTACACCGCGAAGCTGGTGCCGCAGCCGCAGGAGCGGCGGGCGTTGGGGTTGTTGAAGGCAAATCCACCGTTGAGGCCAGGCTCGAAGTCGATTTCAGTGCCCTTCAGGTACAGATAGCTTCGAGGATCACAGAAGACTCGGACCCCGTGATGCTCAAAGATCCGATCCTTGTCGTCGGGACCGTCGACGATGTCGAGCACGTAGTTCAGCCCGGAGCAGCCGCCGGATTCAACGCCGACGCGGATGCCGTAGCCGTCCTCGGGGGAGATATCGTGCTCGCCCATCATTTTTCGGGCCTGTTTGGCTGCCAGCTCGCTGAGAGCAATCATGTCGGTTCCTGCAGTGTGTCAAAAAATTCGTTACGTCTCGTGGCGATGATCCACCGGGGGCCGAAACCTAAAATGGTTCGCTACCGAATGCAACGGATCGCCGCTCTACGGCATTCCTGGTTGTTGGTTATTGGTTGTTGGTTATTGGTTGTTCGTTATTGGTTATTGGTTGGTGGTTGGTGTGGGTGGGGGGTGTAACTGAGCGTCATGTGCCTTACGATAGACCGACCACCGACCACCGACCACCGACCACCGACCACCAACCACCGCTATGCAATTGAATGTTGATGGATGGGCGGCCTCCGATATTGGCCGTCGTCGCGAACGCAACGAGGATCGCTACTTCTGCGATCCGGCTAAGGGGGTATTTGCCGTGGCCGACGGGGTCGGTGGCAAGCCCGGGGGCGCAGAGGCCAGCAAGATGGTGGTCGAGCAGCTCGAGGAGCGGGCCGCAGAGGTTCGGCGGTTCGTCGATGAGCGTGCTGTGCCTCTCGACGATCGGAGCCGCGACGAGATCTTCGAGTTTCTCACCGGAGCGGTTCAGGAGATCAACCGGAAGGTCTATCAGAAGAAGAGTCCGTCGACGTACCCGCGGGGCATCGGCTCCACGCTGGATATGGTGGTATTGGCGGCGCAGGGAGCGTTTGTTTTGCACGTGGGAGACAGTCGGGTGTACCTGCTGCGCGGCGAGGACATCTATCGGATCACCAGGGACCACACCTACGAAGAGCACATCCGCCAGAATCCCCATCTTCTCTCCGGGGACCAGACCCCTGGGGAGTACTCTCACGTGCTCACCCGCTCGATCGGGGGGCGTCCCCGGGTACGGGTGGACCGGGTGTTCGTGGAGTTGAAGCCCGGCGATCAGCTTCTCTTGTGCACTGACGGGATCACCAACGAGGTCGATGGCGCCGAGATTCAGCGTCTCTTCGGCGATGAGCCTCCGCGCCGCCAGACAGCACAGAAATTGGTGGACCTTGCCAATGAGCGAGGGGGCCGGGACAACGCCACGGCCGTGGTCGTGCAGGTGGATTCATCGGCAGAGACCGGCGACGATGGCATCGGATTTTCACGTGCGACCACCCGGCGCGATACCTTCTGGCGGGTGCGATTTCTGGAGTCTGTGGAGATGTTTTCGGAGCTGAACTTCCAGGAGCTTCTCAGGGTGCTGCGGTTCGTTCATACCCGGTCGGTCACCGCAGGGGAGACGATCGTGAGGCGCGGAGATCCGGTGGATGGGCTCTATTTCGTGATGGAGGGGCAGTTGAGCGTGCAGATCGAATCCGCAGAGCTGACCCGGCTCGGGGAGGGGGAGCATTTCGGGGAGTTTGCTCTCTTCGGAGAACCCGTTCGTTCAGCAGATGTACACGCCGAGTGCGACGGAGAACTGCTGTTTATCAGCCGCGAAAACGTCGATCGGCTCATCGAGCAGACTCCGGGGCTGGGCATCAAGCTGCTGCGCAAGATGCTGGAGCGCACCTCCCAGATCATCCAGTCGATGCTCGGTTACACCCCTCACCGACGCCAACGAACAACCAACAACGAATAACCAATAACCACTAACCACCTCAGTGGAGATCGTCGATCAGGGCGGTGACGTCGGCGGCGGAGAGCACTTTCTGTTCGATCAGCAGGGTGATCAACGCGCGGAGCAGTTCGTCGGAGTCGACACTATCGGGGATGGCGACGGCGACGGACCTTTTGGTCTCTTCTTGTTCTGCCGGTGGGGCGGCCGTCTGTTCGTCGTCGATCTCATGGGCCGATTCGGCCTGTGGGTTGTCCTGGTTGCGTTCTGCAGAAGCTTTTTTGAGGGCAGTGCGCAGCTTGGCAGCAAGCGGGTCGCTGGACTCTTTCGTTGTGTCATCGTCGGCGTCCTCAGTGTCGGCGTCGGCACTGGGATCGTCGAACTGCAGTTCATCCAGATCGTGGGTTCCAACTCCAATCTGGGTCTGGTTGATGGCCGGCTCGTCGTCGGTGGCCTGCTGGTCGTAGTTGTCCGTGGTCTGTTGCTCGTCGAGGTCAACGGGCGGGCCAACTCCGGTGGTCGGTGCGCTGTCGTCGGGGGCAGAATCATCGGCGGTCTGGCCGGGGCCGGTACGGAGGCGAGCGGTGCCGGACTTTTCGAGGTCTTCGTCCAGCTCCCAGTCGCCGAGCTCGGCGGGGGTGCCCACCACGGTGCCGTCTGTGTTGCTGCCCGTTATCGCCGGGTGTTGGCTGAAGGCGGGACGGCTGATTTCGTTTGCGTCCCTGCTGTTGTCCACCGCGTCGAGCACGCCCCCGGAGGGTCGGTCCCGCATCTCGATCGAGACCGGATCGTCGCCATCATCGATCCCGTCCTGTCGCAGTGGTTGTTGCTGAGCCGGGCCAGAGTTGGATTCGCGGGCGTCGGCATCGGCGTCTTCGAACATCGACGCCCAGCTATCGCTGTCTTCTACCGGCTCGCTCTCCATGGTTGCTGGCTC
>SKMT01000155.1 GCA_007120915.1 Myxococcales bacterium
CACGACCCCACGACGCCACGACCCCACGACCCCAAGACCCACCCCCCCATGAACAAGCAACCGGTCAGCAAATCCCGCATTCTGGGGGTGGCAGCAGCGACCCTGGCGCTCTGGGCCGGCGCCGCAGCGCTGGGGCTGGGCATCGGATCCACCGATCTGGGCGGGGTTGATCTGTTCGGTCGTCTCCTCTCCGGAGAACTCACGGACACCGAATACACCATTCTGACCCACGCCCGTGTTCCCCGGGTGGTCTTCGCCGGGCTCGTCGGTGCGGCGCTGGCGGTGGGCGGGGCGGTCTTCCAGGCGGTGCTTCGCAACCCCCTTGCCGACCCGTACATCCTGGGCATCTCCGGGGGAGCGGCGCTTGGGGGCACGGTGATGCTGGTGCTGGGAACACTGACCGTCGGTGCGATCGCCGTGGGCGTGCCACTGGGCGCATTCGCCGGGGCGATGGCGGCGCTGGCCGTGATCTTCGGGGTCGAAAAGGCCACCCCCGCCTCCCGGGGGTCGACCTATGTGCTCTTGCTGACCGGTGTGATCGTCAACGCCTTCGCCGCCTCGCTGATCATGTTTCTGCAGAGCGTGGTCACCGCCCGCCAGGCCCAGGAGATCCTGTTTTATCTGATGGGAGCGCTGTCGGTGGAGGGCACCTCCCCGGCGGTGATGGCGACGGTGGCGGTGGTGATGGCACTGTCGGTGCTGATCATCTACCGCTATGCCAATGCCCTCAACGCGGTGTCTCTGGGCGACGAAGATGCCGCAGCGCTGGGCGTGGAGGTCAAGCGGGTGCGCACCGTCACCGTCACCGTCGCATCTCTGGCGGTGGCCGTGGCCGTGGCCTTCTCCGGGATCATCGGGTTTGTGGGGCTGGTGGTCCCCCACGCGATCCGGCTGGTCGTCGGGCCGGACCACCGGGTTCTGATCCCGGCCTGCGCCTTCGGGGGCGCCGCCTTTTTGACCGTCGCCGACCTGATGGCCCGCGGCGGCTTCGGGCTCATCGGCACCACCCTGCCGGTGGGCGTGCTCACCTCCATGATCGGAGCGCCGCTGTTTCTGTACTTTCTGTGGCGGTCGTTTCAACAAAGCTCGAGGTGGTCATGACCCACATCGAGGCCACCGACATCGTGCACCGCTTCGGGGACAACACCGTGCTCGACGGGATCAGCCTGTCGGTACGACCCGGTGAAGCCGTCGGCATTGTCGGGCCCAACGGCGCCGGCAAAACAACCCTTCTGAAGGTGCTCGCCGGGCTGCTTCGCCCCGACGCCGGCGCGGTGAGCCTCGACGGCGACGACCTCCAGCAGTTAACGCGCCGCCAGATCGCAGCCCGCATCGCCGTCGTCCCCCAGGCTACCCCCCAGGTGTTCGACTACACGGTGCTCGAATTCGTCTTGATGGGCCGCTACACCCGCTCCTCCCGGTTCGTACCCGGTGACGACGACATCGCCGCCGGTCGCGCTGCGCTCGAGCAGTTGCAACTGACAGCGCTTTCCCACCGGTCGGTCTCCCGGATCAGCGGCGGGGAATTGCAGCGAGCGCTCATCGCCCGCGCCGCCGTCAGCGCCGCGCCGATGTGGCTTCTCGATGAACCGACGGCCAGCCTCGATGTCTGCCACCGCGCCACCGTGCTCGAACGGATGCGCCAACACGTCCACAACGGCGGCGCCGCCCTGGCCGTGTTGCACGACCTGGAGCTGGTTCACCGCTACTTCGATCGGGTGCTGCCCCTTTGCGATGCCCGACTGCTCGCCGACGGCTCCCCCGACCAGGTACTGACCGAATCGCTGGTCTCCCGGATGTACGGCGTTGCCATGCGCCGCGGAACCATCGGCGACCACGTCGTGTGGGTCGCCGACTAAGCGTCGGGGTGGTCGGTGGTTGGTGGTCGGTGGTCGGCTCACGACCCAAGACCTCACGACCCCAGGGCCTCACGTCCCGAGACCCAAGACCTCACGACCCGAGACCCACGACCCGGGTCCCACGATCAATGCCAAACAAACCCCCAGCGTGAAATTGAACATATCAAGGGGCTGTGCTAACTATGGATTCCGGTGCTTGCAGACGGGATTGCCGTCAATGGATAAGGTGGCAGCCATAGGCTGAGGGCAAACTCGCATTCGAATCAGTCGTCCCTCGAAGTAGCCTCGCCGTCGAAGACACCGGTGGACGTCGGGCCATCATACCCGCAGGTTGCCCACTGATGGCTGAAGAACAACTGCTGGAAGGAAGCCTGCATGTACAAGCTCCTTATCGAGGATGATGAAGGCGGCCAGACCGCCGTATCCCTCATCCGCGACGAGATCACCATCGGTCGCAAAGAGGGCAACACGATCCGTCTGACGGATCGCAACGTCTCTCGTCGTCACGGTCGGATCGTGCGCGAAGACGATCGCATCTTTATCGAAGATGTCGCCGCCCGCTATGGCATCAAGAAAAACGGCAACCGCATCGACAACCGCGCCCCCTTCGACGAGGGTGATGTCGTTGTCATCGGCGACTATCGGCTGACCCTTCAGCCCGAAAAAAGTGCCAAAAAGTCCAAACCCGACATACCGGAAACTCCGGGACAAGAATCGGGGTTCACTCCTCAAGAAGACACCCAGATCATGCCGGCGATGGCCGCCAGCCTGGTGGTCATCTCCTCGAACTTCGCCGGCGAAGAGTTCGAGCTTCACGACAGCGAAATGGTCGTCGGCCGCAGCGAAGACTGCGACATCATCATCGACCACCGTTCGATCTCGTCGCGCCACGCCAAGATCGTGCGCGAGGACAATGTCACCTACAAGATCGTCGATCTGAACAGCAAAAACGGGGTCATCGTCAGCGGTGACACCTACTCAGCGACCATTCTCAAGCGCGGCGATATCATCGAGCTGGGCCACGTGAAGCTGCGGTTTGTCGAACCCGGCGAAAACTACGTGTTCGCCCCCGACTCCGCCCCCGAACTTGCCGCCCCCGAACCCGACGTCGCCTCCTCCGGGGGCATGGACCCGAAGCTGATCATCGGGCTTGTCGCCGGCGTCGTCGCCGCTCTGGCTGTCGGCGCGGTGATCATGGTTGGCATCGGCGACGATCCCGACGACGAGACCACCGACCAGGAAGGGATGGTCGCCGAAGTCGAACAGATGGACGAAGGTGATGACGGCATCGACGACTCCATCGACACTGCACGCGAACAGCTTGAAGCCGGCGATCTAAGCGGAGCGGTCAACCGACTGGAAGTACTCCAGGAACACGGCAACCCCTCCGGAGAACAGGCCGACCGCATCGACAGCCTGCTGTCGACCGCCCGCACCGAACAGCCCTTCAAACAGCACTACGAAAACGCCGTTTCTGCCCTGGAGTCCAACGAGCCGATCGAAGCACTCAACCAGGTCGGCGCCATCCCTTCTCACTCCCTCTTTTTTGACCGACTCGAAGAAGAACAGCTCGTCGGCGATATCCTCGACGATGCCATCGAGCTTGGATTTGAGGCCGTCGAAGACGAGGACCTGGACACCGCCCGCGAGATTGCTGACGAAGTGCTGATGGCCGGCCCGGACTACGAACCGGCCGGCGATCTGCTCGAAGAGATCGATGAACAACAACAGGCGATCGCCGCTGCCGAACACCAGCAGGACCAAGCCCCCGTCGCCTCCGCCGAACCCACCGGAGGCGAACCCGGCCCCGGCGGCGGCCAGCAGTCCGATCCCCAGCCCCAGCCTCAGCCCGACACCCAGCCTCAGCCCGACACCCAGCCTCAACTCGGACCCGCTGAAGCCGAAGAGATGTACAGCGAGGCGGCACGATCGTTGACCAGCGATCCCGCCCACGCCATCGATGTCTGCTCTCAGGCTCTCGAAGCCGGCCACACCGACTGCCACCGCATCCTGGGGCTTGCCTACGCCCGCCAGGACGACTCCCCCAGCGCCTGTCGTCACTTCCAGCAGTACATGGCCGCCGGGCCCTCCAACCCCGGAGCCGTCGAATCTCAGATGGAACGACACGACTGTGAATAAACCCCGGCCCCACCGGGAATGCGCAGTTCGGCCCCGGCGTTTTTCCAACAGTGTGACACCGGCTGTTTCATCACGTTGTCGTCCCGATTGTTTCTGACCATACGGAGGTACCCCGATCGCACGAGACATCCACGGTGATCTGAGTGGGCTGAAAACCAGTCAGCTTCGCAAACTGCGAAGACTCTACCGGCGCAACCTCGACGGCTTCGACGCCGTCACCCCGGACTACGCCGCCGACATGGCCGACATCTCCGAAGAGTTGAACCGCGTCGTCGCCGTTCTCGCCGACCGCCAGGGCAACATCGAACATGTGATGGTCGGCGATGACCGCCGAGTCTACCTGCCCGATATCGGCCGCCAGCGCGCCGGCCAGTCTCGCTTCCGGGGCATCCGCCTGATCCGAACCTACCTGAAGGGCAACGGCGATCACACCGAACTGACCCACGATGATCTGACGGAGCTGTCGAAACTTCAGCTCGACCTGGTCGTCTCCATCGGCGTCACCGATGAGGGCCGGCCCGGCCAGGTCGCCTACGCACACCTGATCCCGGAAAACCCCCACAACAAACTGTGGCGCGTCGAAAAAGCGGACTCTCCCGCCGACATCGACATCAGCTACACCTACTTCATCAACGAACTCGAAAAGGAGTTCCAGCGCAAAGCCGACGAGCTGGTCACCACCGGAAGAGAACCGGCGATGCTCGCCTTCGTCGCCACCGTCGACGGGCGCGACGAAGAGACCGAAATCGAAGAGATGCTGCAGTTGTGCACCACCGCCGGCATCGAAATTGTGGACACCATGGTCCAGCGCCGAAGCCGCATGGATCCCAAAACCGCCATGGGCACCGGCAAGATCGAAGAGCTGACGCTGCGGGCGCTGCAACTAGACTGTGAGCTCATCGTCTTCGGCCAGGATCTGACCCCCCGCCAGTTGCGCGGCATCACCGACGAGACGGAGCTGAAGGTCATCGACCGCACCCAGTTGATCCTCGATATCTTCGCCCAGCGCGCCACCACCAGCGACGGCAAAATCCAGGTCGAGCTCGCACAACTGAAATACAACCTGCCCCGGCTCCACCAGAAAAATACCGGCATGAGCCGGCTCGCCGGCGGCATCGGCGGGCGAGGCCCCGGTGAGACCAAGCTCGAGATCAACCGGCGCCGAGCCCGCGATCGCATCCGTTCGCTCGAAAAACAGATCGAACAGCTAAGCCAGCAGCGCCAACTGCGCCGCAAACGACGGGTCAGCAACCAGGTGCCCACCGTCAGCATCGTCGGCTACACCAACGCCGGAAAATCGACCCTGCTCAATGCCCTGACCGAATCGGAGGTGCGAAGCGAAAACAAGCTGTTTGCCACCCTCCAGCCCATCGCCCGACGCCTGCAGTTCCCCCGCGAAAAAGAGATCGTCTTCAACGACACCGTCGGGTTTATCCACGACCTTCCCCCCGATCTGGTCGCCGCCTTCAAGGCCACCCTCGAGGAGCTGGACGAAGCCGACATTCTCATCCACCTCGTCGACGTCTCCGACCCGGACTATCCCGACAAAATCGAGGCCGTCAATCGCATCCTCTCCGAGATCGGGCTGGGCGACAAAGAACAGTTGATGGTGTTCAACAAAATGGACCGCCTGGGCGAACAGAAAGCCCGCAGCGCCGCCGACAACCACAACGGCATCGCCATCAGCGCCTACGACCCGGACACCCTCGTCCCGTTGGTCGAGCAACTCGAAGACCGGCTGTTCCGACAGCGCCGCCGCACCAGCTCCACCACACCTGCTGAGTTCGGGCGCTGACCTCTTCTGGTATGCGAGGGGCCCCTCCGCCTCACATCGCTTCGCTCGTTCGGCACCTCCCCGGCGAATCCGGGGAGGGAAGCCGTGCGGCTAAGCACCGATGGAGGTTTTCGTCGAATGTTCCGACCGGTGGAGGGCTGCACGGCTTCCCTCCCCACGAGCCCACGAGTGGGGAGGTGCCGCGAAGCGGCGCAGCGGCACCCCGCACACCAGAAGCTTCCATCCTCCCCACGAGCCCACGAGTGGGGAGGTGCCCCGAAGGGACGCAGCGGCACACCGCAGACCTGTAACCCCCCGAAAAATTTCAATTTTTATTTGAACTCACCTCCACTGCGATCACGTTTCTTTCAGTGCAGTTGACAGCAAACTGAGGGCAGCCCCACCGACCGGCACCTGTTGCGGTCTCGGGGCTGATAAGCGCTGAACGAATAGAGATGTATCGCATCTGGAGGCTTCTGGCTTGGTGACACGACCCCACATCGTCTACGCAACCTATGACGGACTTCTGGAACCGCTGGGCTACTCCCAGGTGGTGCGGGTGGTCTCCCAGATCGCCGATGGCGGTCAGGTGCGATTTACCATCTGCAGCCTCGAAAAAGAGAAGGACCGCAACGACGCCGATCGCGAACAGAAGCTCGAAGCGCAGCTTCGGCGCCGTCATATCCGCTGGCGCCGCCGCACCTGGACCGACGGCGGCGGCCCGCTGGATGTCGCCCGCAATCTTCGCTCGCTGATCTCGATGCTCGACTCCGTGGTCGCCGAAGACGGCGCCGACCTGTTTCACGCCCGAAGCTACATGCCCGCTGCCGCCGCCCGCCACGTCGGGCTTCGCCAGGGGGTGGACTATCTGTTCGACACCCGTGGATTCTGGGTGGACGAACGCCTCGAAAACGGCCGCTTTATCGGCGGGCCCGTCGGCGAACGGGCCGCCCGAAGCTGGGAGACGAAACTGTACAACGACGCCGCCGCCGCAGTGATGCTCACCGAACTGGGCGCCGACGATATCGAACACAACCCCCAGTTTGACTGGCCCCGCCAACGGCCCGTGGAAGTCATCCCCACCCTGGTGGACTACGACGCCTTCGCTCTGGCACCAAACCCCGGCCCCACCACCCTGGATGGCGTCGACGTGACGCGGCTCAACCAGTCGCTGGTCATCGGTTGGGTCGGCTCTGTGAAGCCCGTGTATCCCCTGGACGAGTCGCTGCGGCTGTTCGATCTGATCTATGCGCGCCGAAATGATGCCCACCTGGTCTGTCTGACCCGCAACCAGGCCCCGGTGCTGCGCAAGCTCGAACAGCTTCGGCTCCCTCCCACAAGCTACACCGTCACCACCGCCGAACACCGCGATATGCCCCGGTGGCTCCAACTGATGGACTGGGGGCTTCTGCTTCGATCCACCCGGCCCGAACAACGCGCCTATCTGGCGGCGATGCCCACCAAACTCGGCGAGTTTTTCGCCACCGGCACCCGCCCCATCTACTGCGGGGCCAGCAGTGAGGTGCGCGACTGGATCCAACGAGCCGGTACCGGAGTGGTGCTCGACGACTACGACGAACAGAGCCTGCGCGCCGCCGCCGACTGCATCGCCGACACCGAACCGAATCCGCGCCGGCTGTGGGAGGCGCGCTGGCGCACCCGATCGCACTTCGGGCTCGAAGGAGGCACCGACCGCTACCACCGGCTGTACCGACGGGTCCTGAACCGAAGCGACGACCCCCGGCTCAAAGTACTCTTTATCACCGAAGGCACCACCGTGCCCGCAAGCCGGTTTCGCGTCCACCAGTTCGTGCCCCATCTTCGCGACCGCGGCATCGAATGCACCATCCGCGCCGGCTATGGCGACGGCTACAACCAGTGGGCTTCCACCCCGGCGGCTCCGGTCTACAAGCTGGCCTGCAGCCTGCGGCGCATCCCCTACTGTCTGGACGCCGACCGGTTTGACGTCGTCTTCTTGCAGCGCCCGGCGCTCCCATTTACCGCCGCCGCCGAAAAGCTGGCGAACTGGCGCAACCCCCACACCATCTTTGATGTCGACGACGCCGTGTTTCTTCACCCCGACGGCAGCCCCAACGACCGCCAACACCAGGCGTTTCGACAGATCGTCGCCCGCTGTGCCCACGTGATCTGCGGCAATGAATATCTGGCCGAACACACCCGCGATCTCAGCCCCACCACCGTCATCCCCACCGTCATCGACACCGAGCGCTACCAGCCCGGCTGCGACGACGGCGCCGACGACGGGGTGACCATCGGATGGATGGGCACAGCCTCCAACTTCAGAAGCCTCAACATGATCGCCCCCGCGCTTCGCCGGCTCGCACAACACAACGACGATGTCGAAATCCGGCTGATCTCCAACGAACGGTTCGAGCCGCTCGACGGAATCGACAACGTACACCAGACCCCCTGGGACCCCGACCGGGAAGTCGACCAGCTTCAGCAGTTCGACATCGGGCTGATGCCCCTGGTCGACACCGCCGGCTCCCGCGGCAAGTGCGGATTCAAGGCCATCCAGTACATGGCCGTTCAACTGCCGGTGATCGCCTCCGCTGTGGGGGTGAACACCGACATTGTCACCGAACAGACGGGCATCCTCGTCGATGACGCCGCTGAGTTTGGCGACGCCATCGAACAGCTTGTGGGCGACGCCGGGCTGCGCCGGCGCATGGGCAAGGCGGGCCGAAGGCGGGTGTGCCGTCACTACTCGGTGAACGCTGTGATCGACCGGTACGTCGAGCTTTTCGAGGCGGTGGCACGTCGCCGTCCCGAAGACTACGGCCGGCCCCAACAGTTGTCCGGTGACCTTCCGCCTGCCGGGAGGGTGGCCGAATGAAGCAGTCGTGGCTCGACGCCCGCGCTCCGACAGTGGTCTGCTGCATCGGTCTTGTACCGTTGCAATGGGGGGGCAAACCACTGTCGGAGCCCGGGAGTCGAGCCCCTGGAAGTGACGCCGACGGCGTCAAACACCGCGTTCCGGCGGTGATTCTGCACGGGACAGAAGTCGTCTCGTGCGCTGGGGGAAGAATCATCGCCGGGACCCGGGGTTTGACCCCGACCGAACAGCCGCCGCCGGATCCGGTGGTGATTCCGTGGGCAACCGTTGATGACGGTACGCCACCGGGG